>NZ_JBFARO010000011.1:0-135458 GCF_040677125.1 Actinomadura sp. NPDC049382 | reverse complement strand
ACGGCGCGGAGCGTGACGTGGACGATGTCGGGCCGCGGCACGACGAACGTCCCCTTGCCCTGCTCCGAGACGACGTACCCCTGCTGCCGGAGCCACGGCCCGCTTCGAGGGCCACGTACGCGGCGAGCACGACGATGGCGGCGGACTCCAGCCCGAGCGCCACCATGATGACCGTCCGGTAGCCGGTCTCCTGGAACCCGAACAGCGTGCCCGTCTCGCTGATCATGAGGCCGATGATGGTGCCCGCCGCGAACCCGATCCCGCCGAGCGCCACGAGCGCGTGCGCCGCCCGCCCGGCGGCCGGCACCGACCTGATCACCGGCAGCGACCCGAGCGGGATCAGCAGCAGGAGCCCGAGCGCGACCGCCCCGGCGAAGTTGACCAGGAACAGCACGCCGATGGTCGGGATGTCGCGGTAGTCGTCGGCGAGGTACTCGTACAGGTGGACGGCGCCGACGCCGAACAGGAGCAGGGCGCCCGCCACGCGCAGCAGGTCACGCATGGCGGTCGCCGGTGGGCCGCGAAGTGCCGTGGTCAGTGCTCACCGCACCGCCCTACTTGGTGACCGCGCTGCCGGACGCCGACAGCACGAACCACTTGGCGCCGAACTGGTCGAGCCCCTGGCCCTTGGCGCTGCCGGGGGTGGTGCCGTCGGGCGCGTAGTAGTACAGCGGGTGCCCGGCGTAGCTGACCTCCATCGTCCCGTCGCTGCGCTTGGTGGTGCTCAGCTTCGCCGCGTCCACCCCGGAGCCCGGCGTGGGCTTCGCGCCGGTCGTGACCGGCGGCCACACCGCCGCGCATCCGCCCGCGCAGGACGACTTGTTCCCCGTGTCCTTCTCGAACAGGTACACCGTCCGGCCCTCGCCGTCGACCAGGACGGGGCCGAGGTTCCCCACGTTCGCCGTCTTGATCGACTCGCCGGTCGCGCCGCCGGTGGGCGCCGCCGAGGTCGGGGACGACTGGCCGTAGCCGGACCCCGAACCCGATCCGTTCGACGACCCGCCGCCGTCGCCGCACCCGGCGACCGCCGCCAGCGTCGCGGCCGCCGCCAGCACGGCGACCGAGGCCGTGTTCCGGCGCCGCGACCGGTGATCCGCACCGGACGGACGGCCCGTGCCGCCCCCTCGTGCCTGAAGCATGCGCAACCTCCCGCAAGGCTCGTCAACGGTCTCCCGTGACTCCTACCGAGGCGGCGGTACCCCTGCTCAGGCCGGGGGAACAGGCCAGGTCACAGCCCTTACCCGCCCTTTCCGGTAATCGTGGAATCGACGGCCTCCGGGCCGCGTCCGGCGGGGCGGTCACGGGCAGGCCGTGACCGCCCCGCCGGGCGCGTAAAGGTCAGTCCTTCGCCGGGGAACGGCGGAGCCAGGCGACCGCGCCGCCCGCCGCCGCGACGACCAGCGCGATCAGGCCGATCCACAGCCAGCCGGACGAGCCGCCCGAGTCCTCGCCGGAGGTGGTCGCGGCTTGGCTGCTCGCCGGAGCGGGCGCCGGGGCCGCCGACGCGGAGCCGCCGGAGGCGCCGGACTCGCTCGGCGACCCCTTCACGGTGAAGGTGTAGGTGCCGTCGATCGGATGCCCGTCCGCGGACACCACCCGCCACCCCACCGTGTATTCGCCGTTCGGCAGGGTGCCGTTGACCGCCTGAGTGACCTTGTTGTCGACCGCTCGCGGCGACCCGGCCTGGTGCTGCGCGCCCGACGCGTCCGTCACCACGACGCGGGGCAGCCGTACCGGGTCGGAGTAGGTCAGGACGATCTCGGACGGCGCCGCGACCGTCGCGTCCTTCTCGGGGCTGGCGGACGTCAGCGCGGCGTGGGCGGAGGCCGGTGCCGCGGTCAGGGCCAGGACCGTACCGGCGGCCAGGACACCGGCCGCGATCCGTCGCATCACCTTGATCATGCCCGGCTCCGGGCGCGGCTCAGGCCGTAGCCGCCGAGGCCGAGGCCGACGGCGCCGACCGCGATGCCGATGCCGCCGAGGAGGCGTGCCGTCCCGTCGTCGGACGAGGCCGCGGCCTCGGCGGCGGGCTTCTTCTCCGTGGTCAGGCCGACCGCGGCGGCGGACCCCTTCGGGGTGAGCTGGAGCGTCGGCGCCGGGTGCTCCGGTTCGGCGGCGCCCTCGGCCGGCGCCTCCTCCCACTTGACGACCTCGCCGTTGGAGTACGTCTGGTCGGCCTTGAACATCAGCTGGTCGGTGTCGGTCGGAAGCGGCCCCATGGAGACGTCGAACTCCTCGAACTGACCGGCCTCAATCTTGCCGCCCGACCAGGTGATCGTGGTGACGGCCTCGGTCAGCTCGCCGCCGTGGGTCTGGATCGGCTTCGGCAGCGTGGACTTCTCCGCCTTCACCGTCCAGCCGGGCGTGGGCCGGACGGACACCGACGCGAGCGGGTGGTCGGCCGGCAGGTGCACGACGACCTTGGTCGTGGCGGCGTTGTCGCGCTCGTTCGGCACCCGGAACGAGACCTTGGCGTAGGAGCCCTGCTCGGCGCTCTTCGGGTTGGCGGTGACGTGCGCGGACGCGGCCGTGGCCGCCCCGAGCACCGAGAGCGCGGTGAGGGAGACGAGGGCGCCGGCGCGGCGCGCGGGCACGCTGAAGGACATGGGGGAACTCCGTTCGAGTCGTACGGGAAGGGCCGGATGCGCCGCGGATCGGCGTCCGGTGACGTACGGCGCGCGCGTCAGATGTGCGCGAGCGCCCTCGAACGGAACGGGGGACCCCGCCGGACCACCTGGTGCCGCAGCGCGCGGTCGGCGGCGGGGACGGCGGCCGGCGCCGGGGCGGGGACGACCGGCCGCTGCGGCACGGCCGGTTCGATGGTGAGCAGGGCGAGGAGCAGCCGGACGGGACGGTCGGCGGCGGCGGCGACCCGGCGGGCCATCGTCCACACGGACCGTTCGCCGCGCCGCAGCCACCAGGCGGCGACGAGCGCGGCGACGCAGTGCGCGAGCGTCATGGCCAGGCCGTTGCCGCCGTGCGCGGCGGGCACGGCGGCGAGGTCGGGCATCGCGGCCGCGTCGGTCATCGCCGCGTCGGTCATGGCGGCGTGCATCGCCGGGGTGTGGTCCGCCATGGCGGGCACGGGGTGTGCGGCCGGAGCTGCGGCGGCCGTGAACAGCGTGTGCAGCGCGAACTGCCCGCCGAGGAGCCCGCCCAGGATCGTGCCGAGCGAGCGCTCATGGCCCGCCAGCATCAGCGTCACGCCGACGACCGCGCCGAACCCCGCCGTCCCGGCCCAGAGCGGGACCGCTGCCCCGCCTGCGAGGACGTGTCCGAGCACCGCCAGCGCGACGCACACGGTGGCGAACACCACCGCGCGTGCGGCGCGGAACAGGGGCTGCGGGGAACGCTCCGACATGACGCCCCCATCGTGCCACCCCCCTCCGGGAGCGTGCAGCCGACCCCGGGAACCCGCACCGACGCGCCCAACATCTTGGGGTTGCGCATTGATCGTCAACAAGATGTAGGGTTCAACCCCGTGCTGGTACGCCCCCGCCGCCCGGCGGCGGGGGCGTCGTAAGAGGGAACCCGGTGTGAATCCGGGACTGCCCCGCAGCGGTGAGCGGGAACGACCGCCGTCACATGCACTGGGCCCGACCGGGCCTGGGAAGCGACGGTCAGTAGGACGTGCCTGACAGGTGCGCCGCCCGCGAGTCCGAAGACCTGCCCGCACGAATGGCCTGGGGGTCGTCCCCGGGCCGACACGTCCGGGCCTCGCGGGTGGGCCGAGGGCGGAGCGCGGCATGCCGCGCCCCGTTCGCATGCCTCCGCGAGGCGGCTTGCGAGGGGAGAAGCACGTGACACAGGCGTTGCACAGGGCACCGGCGTCGCACGGGGGCCGGGCGCCGGCCGCCGCGCCGCCCGCCGGGGAGGGCATCGCCGCGGAGGTCGAGGCCGCCTGCGCCGGGATACCGGACGTGGCGGCGGCGCGCGTGCTCGCCGCCGTCCGGTCCGGCGACGGGCTGGACGCGGCGGCGCTGCGGGACCTCGCCATCACCGAGGCCGCCGCCCTGGTGGCCGCCGAACCCGGCTACTCCAAGGTCGCCGCGCGGCTGCTCGGCGCCCGGATCCGGGACGAGGCGGCGTCCGCCGGCGTCACCGCGTTCGCCGAGTCGGTCGCCGCCGCGCACCGGGAGGGCCTGCTCGCGGACGGCCCGGCCGCGTTCGTCGCCGCCCACGCCGCCTTCCTCGACGCGCTCGTCGACGACGGCGCCGACGACCGGTTCGAGTACTTCGGGCTCCGCACCCTCTACGACCGGTACCTGCTGAGGCATCCGCGTTCCCGGCTCGTCCTGGAGCGTCCGCAGCACTTCCTGCTGCGCGTGGCGTGCGGGCTCGCCGACACCGTGGACGAGGCGGCGGAACTGTACGGCCTGCTCAGCACGCTGTCGTACCTGCCGAGCTCGCCGACGCTGTTCAACTCGGCCGCTCGCCGCCCGCAGCTGTCGTCGTGCTTCCTGCTCGACTCGCCGCGCGACGAGCTGGAGGCGATCTACGAGCGGTACGGGCAGGTCGCGCGGCTCAGCAAGTACGCGGGCGGCATCGGGATCTCGTGGACGAAGGTGCGGTCCCGGGGCTCGCTGATCCGCGGCACGAACGGGCACTCCAACGGCATCGTCCCGTGGCTGCGCACGCTGGACTCGTCCGTCGCCGCCGTCAACCAGGGCGGCCGCCGCAAGGGCGCGGCCTGCGTGTACCTGGAGCCGTGGCACGCCGACGTCGAGGAGTTCCTCGAACTGCGCGACAACACGGGCGAGGACGCGCGCCGCACCCACAACCTGAACCTCGCCAACTGGATCCCGGACGAGTTCATGCGCCGCGTCGAGGACGACGCGCCGTGGTCGCTGTTCGACCCGAAGGAGGTCCCCGAGCTGGCCGACCTCTGGGGGGACGAGTTCGACGAGGCGTACCGGGCGGCGGAGCGGGACGGGCGGTTCGTCCGGCGGGTCCCGGCCCGCAAGCTGTACGGGCGGATGATGCGCACCCTCGCGGAGACGGGCAACGGGTGGATGACGTTCAAGGACGCCGCCAACCGCGCCTGCAACCAGACCGCCGAGCCCGGCCAGACCGTCCACCTCTCCAACCTCTGCACGGAGATCCTTGAGGTGACGAGCGACGGCGAGGCCGCCGTCTGCAACCTCGGGTCGGTGAATCTGGCCGCGCACGTGACGTCCGCCGGAGTCGACTGGGAGCGGCTTCGTTCGACCGTCCGCACCGCCGTCCGCTTCTTGGACCGCACCATCGACAGGGGCTTCTACCCCACGCCCGAGGCGGAGAAGGCCAACCGCAAGTGGCGTCCGGTCGGGCTCGGCGTGATGGGTCTCGCGGACGTGTTCTTCACGCTGCGCCTGCCGTTCGACTCCGACGAGGCCCGCGCGCTGTCGACGCGCATCGCCGAGGAGATCGCGCTGGCCGCCTATGGCGCGTCCGCCGACCTCGCCGCCGCGCACGGGCCGCTGCCCGCCTACGGCATGACCCGCACCGCGCGCGGCCGGCTCCACCTGGACCACTTCCCGGACGCCGCGCCGACCCGTCCCGCCGAGTGGGCCGCGCTCCGCGAGCGCGTCGCGGCGGTCGGGCTCCGCAACTCGCTGCTGATCGCCATCGCGCCGACTGCGACGATCGCGTCCATCGCGGGCTGCTACGAGTGCGTCGAGCCGCAGGTGTCCAACCTGTTCAAGCGCGAGACGCTGTCCGGCGAGTTCCTGCAGATCAACGGCTACCTGGTGGCCGAGCTGAAGGCGCTCGGGCTGTGGACGCCGGCCGTCCGCGAGGCGATCAAGCGCGCGAACGGCTCCGTGCAGGGTCTCGTCGACCTCCCCGACGAGACCCGCGCCCGTTACCGGACGGCCTGGGAACTGCCGCAGAAGGCGCTCATCGACCTCGCCGCCGCCCGCACCCCGTACATCGACCAGTCGCAGTCGCTGAACCTGTTCATGGAGACGCCGACGATCGGCAAGCTCTCCTCGATGTACGCGTACGCGTGGCGCAGCGGGCTGAAGACCACCTACTACCTGCGCTCCCGTCCGGCGACGCGCATCGCGCAGACGACCGTCGCCACGGCTGCGGCCGTGTGCTCCCTGGAGAACCCCGAGACCTGCGAGGCGTGCCAATAATGCTGCTCGACCCCGGCATGGACCTGACCCTGCGGCCCATGCGCTACCCCGACTTCTACGAGCGGTACCGGGCCGCGATCCGCAACACGTGGACGGTGGAGGAGGTCGACCTCGCGTCCGACATGGCCGACCTGGAGCGGCTCACGCCCGCCGAACTGCACCTGGTGAACCGGCTCGTCGCGTTCTTCGCCACCGGCGACTCGATCGTGGCGAACAACCTGGTGCTGAACCTCTACAAGCACGTGAACGCCCCGGAGGCCCGGCTCTACCTGTCGCGGCAGCTATATGAGGAGGCCGTCCACGTACAGTTCTACCTGACCCTTCTGGACACCTACCTGCCCGATCAGGACGAGCGCGCGCGGGCGTTCGCGGCGATCGAGCACATCCCGTCCATCCGGGCGAAGGCGGAGTTCTGCTTCCGCTGGATCGACTCGCTCGGCGCCCTGGACGAGCTCCGCACCGCCGCCGACCGCCGCACGTTCCTGCTCAACCTGATCTGCTTCGCGGCCTGCATCGAGGGGCTGTTCTTCTACGGCGCCTTCGCCTACGTGTACTGGCTGCGCTCGCGCGGGCTGCTGAACGGCCTCGCGTCCGGCACCAACTGGGTCTTCCGGGACGAGAGCATGCACATGGAGTTCGCGTTCTCCGTGGTCGACACCGTCCGGGCCGAAGAACCGGAACTGTTCGACGCCGAGCTGACCGCGCAGGTCACCGCGATGCTGGACGAGGCCGTCCAGGCGGAACTGGCCTTCGCCCGCGACCTGTGCGGCGACGGCCTGCCCGGCATGAGCGCCGGCGACATGCGCGCCTACCTCGAATACGTCGCGGACCAGCGGCTCGTCCGGCTCGGGCTCCCGGCCCGCTACGGCACCGCGAACCCGTTCGCGTTCATGGAGCTGCAGGACGTCCAGGAGCTGTCCAACTTCTTCGAGCGGCGGGTTTCGGCCTACCAGATCGGCGTCGAGGGGAGCGTCGCGCTCGACGAGGCGTTCTGAACTAATGCGGGCGGGCACTCGTTGAGCAGAGACCCTAGGCCGAGGAGGACGCCCATGCCTTCCGTCGTCGACCGGATCAAGAGATATCTCAGCGGCCCGCAGGGCCGGAAGATGCGAGCGAGGGCCGAGCACTACGCCCGCGATCCGCGCACGCAGGCCAAGGCACGCCGCCTGCTCGCCCGATTCCGCGGCGGCCGCCGCCACTGACACGGTACGGCCCGTCCTCACCGAGGGCGGGCCGTCGCCGTGACGGGACGTCCGACGCCTCTTCTTGCATGCTGGACGTAACTGCAAGTCGTTTGCAATAGTGGCCGTATGGCCGACTACACGCTTCCCGACCTGCCCTACGACTACGCAGCCCTGGAGCCCGCGATCACGGGCGAGATCCTTGAGCTCCACCACGCCAAGCACCACGCCGCCTACGTGAAGGGCGCCAACGACACGCTGGAGAGGCTCGCCGAGGCGCGGGACAAGGAGCAGTACGGCGGCCTGGTCGGCCTGGAGAAGACGTTCGCCTTCAACCTGTCCGGGCACGTCCTGCACTCGATCTTCTGGGACAACCTGTCACCGGACGGCGGCGACCGCCCCGACGGCGAACTGGCCGCCGCCATCAACGAGCATTTCGGGACGTTCGAGGCGTTCCAGAAGCAGCTCACCACGGCGACGTCCACGGTCCAGGGCTCGGGCTGGGGCGTCCTGGCGTGGGAGCCGCTCGGCCGCCGCCTCATCGTGGAGCAGGTCTACGACCACCACGGGAACGTCGGCATGAACACCACCCCGCTACTGGTCTTCGACGCCTGGGAGCACGCGTACTACCTGCAGTACCGCAACGTCCGCCCCGACTACGTCGAAAAGCTCTGGACCCTCGTGAACTGGACGGACGTGAAAGCGCGCTTCGACGCCGCCCGCGCGTCCTAGAAGACGGCGGCGCCGGACGCGGCGCCGCTCAGGGGGCGGCGTTCACCTGGCCGGGATCGTGCTCAGAACCTTTCCTCGCGGCCTGGTGAACGCCGCTTCCCCATTGGGCGGACGCACCGCCCCGCCCACCCGCCGCTAGGCACGGTCACCGTTCCCTTGGCCCGATGCCATACCGCTCTTGGGGCGACCATAGGCTGCCCTCCATGACCGGCGAGTACCAGCATTGGGAGAACGTCCCCACGCGGTGGAAGGACAACGACGTCTACGGGCACGTCAACAACGTCGTCCACTACTCGCTCATGGACACCGTCATCAACGAGTGGATGATCCGGACGGCCGGTTTCGACCCGGTGACGTCCGCCGCCATCGGCCTGTGCGTCGAATCGCACTGCGAGTACAAGGCCGAGGTCGCGTTCCCCGACACGATCAAGGTGGGGCTCCGCATCGGCAAGCTGGGCCGCTCCAGCGTCCGCTGGGAGGTCGGCATGTTCCGCACGTCCGACGGCGCCCTCATCGCCGAGGGGCACTTCGTGCACGTCTTCGTCGACCGCGGCACCCGCCGCCCGGTCGAGATCACCGGCCCCGTCCGCACCGAGATGGAGAAGCTGCTCGCATGACCGAGACCCGCGCCGCCGTCCTCGTCGAGTCCGGACGCCCCGCCCCCTATGCCGACTCCCGCCCCCTGGATATCGCCGACCTGCGCCTCGACCCGCCGGGCCCCGGCGAACTCCTCGTCCGGATCGGCGCCGCGGGCCTGTGCCACTCCGACCTCTCGGTCATCAACGGCTCCCGCCCCCGGCCGCTCCCGATGGCCCTCGGCCACGAGGCCGCCGGCGAGGTGGTCGAGACGGGCACCGGAACCGAGTTCGCGCCCGGCGACCACGTCGTCCTCGCGTTCGTCCCGGCCTGCGGCCACTGCGACCGCTGCGTCGGCGGGCGCCCCGCCCTCTGCGGCCCCGGCGCGCAGGCCAACGGCGCGGGCACCCTCCTCGGCGGCGGCAGGCGCTTCGTCGCCGCGGACGGCACCCGCCCCAACCACCACCTGGGCGTCTCCGCGTTCTCCGAGTACACCGTCGTGTCGTCCCGCTCCGCCGTGAAGATCGACCCGGACCTGCCGTTCGACATCGCGGCCCTCTTCGGCTGCGCCGTCCTGACCGGCGCCGGCGCCGCCCTCTACAGCGCGGCCGTCACCCCCGGCGACACCGTCGCCGTCTTCGGCCTCGGCGGCGTCGGCCTCTCCGCCGTCCTCGCCGCCAAGGCCGCCGGCGCCGCGACGGTCTACGCGGTCGACCTCGTCCAGGACAAACTCGACCTCGCCGCCTCGCTCGGCGCCCACCCGGTTCCGGGCGGCCCGGACGCCACGGAAGCTCTGCGCGACCTGACGTCCGGCGGCGCGGAGAAGGTCATCGACACGACGGGCGTCGTCCCCGTCCTGGAACAGGCGTACGCCGCCACCCGCTCCGGCGGCACGACGGTCACCGTCGGCCTGCCCGACCCCGGCGCGCCCCTGACCCTGCCCGCTCTCAGCCTCGTCGCCGAGGAAAGAACACTGCGCGGCAGCTACCTGGGCTCCTGCGTCCCCCGCCGCGACGTCCCCCGCTTCATCGCGATGTACCGCAACGGCAACCTCCCAGTGGACGCCCTGCTCACCGGCAGCCTCCCCCTGGCCGACATCAACACCGGCTTCGACCGCCTCCACACCGCCGAAGCCGTCCGCCAGGTAATCACCTTCTAACCCACTACCCCGCACCGACTACCCCCCGACCGACACATCCGCGCCCTTCCCCCTGAACCAACGCTCCAGCCGAACGCCCTCAAGCTCCCCGGCAACCCCGCGCTCGGTGAGCACAAGGGAGCCGACCACACTGCCAGTCATGCCGCTCACCAGGGCATTCGTAAAATCCGAGCCCCCGAGACCGGCCAGCGTCACACTGGCGCCGCGCAGATCGGCGTTTCTCATGTCGCAGTCGATGAACGTGGCATCCCCGATATCCGCCCGCCGCAGATCGGCCCCGGCGAAGGACGTGCGTATGCACTCCGCCCTCCCGAGCCTGGCCCCGCTCATCCGAGCCCCGGCGAAGCTCGCCTCACTGAGAAACGCTTTGACGAAATCAGCACCCGCAAGCTCAGCCCCGCTGAAGTTCGCCCCTTCGCAGTGCGCTCTCCAGAACAAACCGCGACCAAGACCGCAACCGGAGAAGTCCGACCGGCTCAACCAGGCCTCGACGAAGTCCGCTCCAGCGAGATCCGCACCACGAAAATCCAGATCGATGGCGTAGAGAGTCTTCGTGGGATCACGAACCCATTCGCGCAGCACCGCCGCCGCTTCGGCGTCCGTGGGCCACCCATCAGGCTCCCACGCGCCGTCATGGGTATCAGATAACCCGGTCACCCCACCCTCCTCTTCAACGATGCGCCTCATGCCGTCGATGGCGGTCTGATCGGCGTTTCTAGTGTCGGGGTTTTGGGGGTTGGTCAGGTTAGTAGTTGGGTTGTTAGGAGGTGTTCGAAGTCTTTTTCGAAGGACTCGTAGAGGGTGCGGAGGGACGGGCCCGGCCAGGTGGGGGGGAGGAGGGGGGACGGGAGCAGCGGGTCGTTCAGGAGGTGGCGGAGGACGGCGGCGGCCAGGGTGAAGCGTTCGGCCATGTCGGTGGTTTCGGAGAGGGCCGTGCGGAGGGTTTCGGCCTTGGACGTCCAGGCGTCCAGGTCCCAGAGGGTGGCGGCCAGGGCGGCGGGGTCCTCTTCGGGGCGGCCCAATAGGAAGGTGCACTGGCGGACGACCGGTTCCGGGCGGGTGCGGGTCAGGTTGGCGGGGCGCAGCCAGGTGCCCTCGCGGAGTTCGGCCAAGCGGAGCGCGGACATGGCCTGGCGCAGGGCGGTGCGGTCGGCGGCGGGGCGGCGCTCGGCGGTGATGACGGCGATCTCCCACGTGCCGTCCCAGGGGCGGGTCGGCGGGCGGCGGGCCTCGTCCTGGCGGGCCTGGCGGGCGAGGAGGCGGTCGGTGAGCGCGTAGCCGCCGGCGGACTGGACGAGGTCGCCGGAGGCGACCATGCGGGAGAGCGCGACCCGGATCGTCCCCTCGGCGATGCCGAACAGGTCGCCGACGCGGACGAGGTGGCGGGCCGGGAGGCGGGGCGGATGGACGCCGAGCAGCGTGCTCAGCACGACCGAGCGTGCCGTGAGCGGGCGGATGTCCGGGTGGTCCATGGCGGGCTCGACCCTACCCGGCGGCGGTCCAGTCGGCCCCGTTCGGGGACGGTCCCGTGCCGGGGAGGCGGATCGTGACGAGGAGGCCGCCGGCGGGTCGGGGGGTGAGGTCGAGGGTGCCGTCGTGTGCTCGGACGATGCTGTGCACGATGGCCAGCCCGAGCCCGACGCCCGCGTGTTCGTCGGTGCGCTGGCGCTGTGTTCCGCGCTGGAAGGGCTCGGTGAGGGTCGGGATCAGCTCCGGTGGTACCGGGCGGCCGGTGTTCTCGACCCGCAGGACGCTGGCGCCGTGCTGCGATTCGGTGTGGACCGTCACGGTGCCGCCGGTCGGCAGGTTGTGGACGATGGCGTTCTGGACGAGGTTCGTCACCAGCCGCAGGATGAGTTCCGCGGAGCCGAGGGTCTGTGCCTTCTCGCCGGTGACGGCGAGCGTGATCTGGCGCCGTTCGGCGAGGGGGAGCAGCGTTTCGGCGGCCTCTTCGGCGACGAGGGACAGGTTGACCACTTCGCGGGTGAAGTTCCTGCGGTCGGCGCGGCTGAGCAGGAGGAGGGCCTGGGTGAGGTCGATCGCCCGCGTGTTGACCGTGTGGAGGCGTTCGATGAGTTCGTCCTGGCCCCGCGCGGGGTCGTTGCGGGCGACGTCGAGGAGTGTCCGGGAGATCGCCAGCGGGGTGCGCAGTTCGTGGGAGGCGTTGGCGGCGAACCTCCGCTGTTCGGCGACATGGGATTCGAGCTTCTCGAGCATGGTGTCGAACACGTCGGCGAGTTCGCGGAACTCGTCTCCGGGGCCTTCGAGGCGGATCCGGTGGGACAGCGAGCCGTGGGAGGCCAGCCGTGCCGCGTCCGCGATCCGGGTGAGCGGTGCGAGCATCCGGCCGGCGAGGAGCCATCCTCCCAGCAGGCCGAACACCAGGAGGAAGGCCATCGCCGTGGCCGCGCGGGGGACGAAGGCGCGCTGGAGGTCCTCGCGGCCGGGGACGAAGTGCGGTCCCAGCCCCCCGGGCCCGTCTCCCCTCGGCCCGAGTTGGACGGCGCCTTCGGGGACGTACCGCAGGAGGAACACCCAGACCACGGCCAGCAGAAGGGCGCCGGCGAGCAGGAGGAACCCGGCGTAGCTGAGGGTGAGTTTCAGGCGGGCGCTGAGCCCGGGGCGTCTACCCATGAGCGCGTACGGCTTCCGGGAGGTGGGGCTCGTCCTCGACGATCAACGCGCGCATAGTCGAAGGCTAAGCGGCGCCGCATATCGCCGACATATGCAAAACCCGGCGCCGTCCGGCATGGGGGCCCGTGGTCTTCGCCGACTTCACGAACTTGTGGGGACGGGCACGGTGGCGGTGTCGACCAGGCGTGCGACCAGTTGCTCGTAGGGCAGTCCGGCCGCGGCGAACATCCTCGGCACCTGGGACTGGGCCGTCATGCCGGGCATGGTGTTGACCTCGTTGAGGACGGGCCCGTGGTCGGTGAGGAAGAAGTCGATGCGGGCGACACCGGCGCATCCGAGCGCGTCGAACATCCGCAGCGCCGCCCCGGTGAGGGCGGCCCGGTCCGCCTCGTCGAGGTCGGCGGGCACGCTGAACCTCGCCGAACCGTCGTACTTCGACTGCGTGTCGAACAGGCCGTCGGCGTGGATCTCCAGTGGCGGCGACGCCCAGCGGCGGCCATCGGCCTCGCGCAGGACGGCCACATCGATCTCCCGACCGAGGACGACGTCCTCGACCAGGATCCTGTCGTCGAGGCGCGCCGCGCAGCGCAGCGCGTCGCGTAGTTCGGAGGGGTCGCGCGCCAGGGCGACACCGAAGCTCGACCCGGCGGAGGCCGGCTTCACCACCACGTCCGTCTTGAACTCGATGTCGGCGATCTCTGCCGCCGTCACCAGGCGGCCGGGAGCGGTGTGGATACCGACGGCGTCCGCCACGAGCTTCGTCGTCCACTTGTCCATGCCGAGCGCTCCGGCGCGCAGGCCCGAGCCGACCATCGGCTTGTGCGCGAGGGCGCACAGTGCCGCGAGGGTTCCGTCCTCGCCGGACGGGCCGTGGATCGCGGGGAAGACGACGTCGGCGCGTTCGATGACGCCCAGTGCGGCGGCCAGGGAGGTGATGGTCCCGGGCCCGAGCGCGTCCGAGCCCTGCCTCCACGTCCCGTCGCGGTCGATGGTCAGCGCGTCGACGGCGAATCCGCTGGAACGCAGCGCCTGCGCGATGGCTGCGGCGGTGGCCAGGGAGACGTCGTGCTCGGCGTTCTGCCCGCCGCCGATGACCGCGATTCGCCGTGTCATGCGATGCTCCTTTTCACACGCGGCCCGATGCCGGTGACGATGGTGTGCGGAATGGTCCCGGCCCAGCGGGCCCAGTCCCGGATGGTCGGGGTCGCGCCGCCCGCCGGGCCGAACACGGTCGCGGACGTGCCGATCCGGAAGCGGTCGGCACCGGTGTCGATCACGATCTGGTCCATCGAGACCCGTCCGGCGACCGGGAAACGGCGCCCGCCGATCTCGACGCCGGCTTGGGGCGAGCACTCGCGCGGGATCCCGTCGGCGTACCCGACGGGCAGGACGCTCAGGTGGGTGGCGCGATCGGTGACGTACGCGCCGCCGTACCCGACCGCCGTGCCCGCCGGGACCGCCGCCGTGTGCACAATCGGCGCGGTCAGCCGGGACGCGCCGTGCAGCTCGACGGTCTCGGAAGGGTCGATGCCGACCAGTCCCGCCCCGACGCGGACCATGCTGAAATGCGTCGCCGGGTCGGTCAGCGTCCCCGACGTGGCCGCGAGATGGACGAGCGGCGCACCGAGCCCCGCGGCCCGGACCGCCTGCCGCGCCCGGCGCATACGGGCGACCGCCGGCGCGTTCGCCGCCGGGTCGGCCCGGTCGGCCAGCGGGAGATGCCCCATGACGCCCACGACGCGGATCTTGCGAGCCTGCTGGGCACGCCGAGCGAGACGGATCAGTTCGTCCCACCGGTCGCGGGGGCAGCCGCCACGGGACATGCCGGTGTCCATGTGGAGGTGGATCCGCACCGTGGAGACGGCCTGCGCGACGAGCGCGCCGAGCTCGTCCACCGACCCGACCGCGACGTCGACCCCGGTGGCGGCCGCGGCTTCGGCGTCGATCCCGGAGGGGTGCAGCCAGGTGAGGATCGGCACCGCCAACCCTGCGGCGCGCAATGCGGAAGCGTCCGCGAGGCTCGTCGTGCCGAGCCATCCGGCACCGGCGGCGACGGCGGCTCTGGCGACCGTGACGGCGCCGTGGCCGAAACCGTCCGCCTTGACCACGGCCATGATCGTGCTCCGGGTGCGGGCACGAAGCTCGGCCACGTTCGCGGTCACCGCCGCAGGCAATGTCTGCAAGGTCGGAGGCGGAAAGGTGCCTGATCGGCGTTCAAGCGGGATCGCGAGCCGGTTCACGGCCGCCTCCTCGGGTCCTCGACCGGTTCCGCGTACATCGGCGGGCGACGGTCACCGACGGCATCCGGATGCGGCAGCTGGACCGGCTCGACAATGCGGTACTCGAAGTGCCACCACTCATTGCCGTAAATGCGGTAGAGCCCGTACCGCCCGCCGTTCTGTTCGAGCCACCGCGCGCCCTCGGTCGGCCGGACGTCGATCGCGAGCCCCCGCACATGGCTGGATTCCTGCGGCGGCAGCACCCGGCGCCGCGCCGCCGACACCGAGCCGGTGCGACGTACCTCAGCGGAGAAGAGCCGGTGCTGTTCCGCCGCGTCCCGATATCCCGAGGTGAGGCCGATCAATTGCCCGTCGCACCAGAACGCTTCGGCCCGCGCGTGCGTGAACGCGGCCAGCGTTTCCGGTGCCAGCCCGCGGAGATCCTCGGCGGGGAAGCGCAGTCTCAGCGCCCATTGGCAGGCCAGGAAACGGGCCCGGCCCGGTGCGCGGCAGAAGGCGATCGGCAGTAGCAGCACCGCGAGGAGACGAGTGACGGCCGCCAGGACGCACGCTTTCCTCGCCGAAAGGGAATTCGCCACGACTCACCGCCGAAGGAGCAGGTCGTAGGCGGGGCCCGAAGCGGACGGAGAGTGCGATGCGCTGTGGTGCATCCCCCCACTGAAGTGGGAAGGCTGTTGCGGTGCCGTATGCGATTTTCAATACGCTCGCGATACACCGGCGTCCAAGCCGACCGTGGCGAGGGCTCTCACCCGGGCAGCGGCTCCTCTTGGAGGCGCACGGCCTTTCCCTGGTGGACGCGTTCGACATTCCCGCTTTCGTGAAGGCGGACGATGAGCACCGATGGCACGTCCCATTTGGGGCGGACGGGGGCGGGGGCGGGAGCCGGACGGACGCCCGTCGCGATCGGGCGCACACGTCGACGTCGCGCGGGGCGCCGCCCGGCGGGGCCCAGGCGACGCGGTTCACCGACGGGCCGTGGCGCGGGTCGAAGAAGCAGAGAGGGCGGCCGGTCAGGGCGGGGTCGGCGCCGTGCTCGTCCGGGTCGAAGGGGAAGGCAGAGCGTACCGATGTGGTCGTTTCGGGCGCACTGCCGTTACAGGCTTCCATCATGTGACGAAAAAGCGTAATGTCGGACGCATGACGTCCTATCTGATCGAGCCGTTCGACCGGCTGCCGTTCGGCGGCGCGGAGAAGGCGCGCCGGTACGCGACCGAGCGCTACCAGGGGGCCGTGGGCCGCAACTGGTACGACTGCGACCCCACGCTGCGGTTCCTGATGCGGCGCCACCTCGGGGACGGGTTCGGCTGGGCCGAGCCGCGGCTGAAGGAGATGGGCGCGCTGATGGGCGGGCCGGTCGCCGAGCGGGCCGAGGAGACCGACCGGAACCCGCCCCGGCTGGAGAAGTACGACCGGTGGGGGCGCGACGTCAGCGAGGTCGTCATGCCGCCGTCGTTCGAGGCGGCCCGGCGGGACATCGTCGCGACGTCGTTCACGCGGCCCGACTTCGTCGCGGAGGCGAAGGCCAACGGGGTCGACCCGGCGCCGCTGGGCGTGGCCTGGAGCTACCTGCTGGACCAGGCCGACATCGGCATGGCGTGCGCGCTCGGCACCGGCGGCGACATGGTCGTCCAGCTGACCGAGATGTTCGCGCCCGAGGACGTCAGGGAGCGGGTGCGGGAGCTGTTCGCGGCCGGGGAGATGTCCGGCGAGGCCGCACAGATGCTGACGGAGCGGTCCGGCGGATCGGATCTGGGCGCCCTGGAGTCGACGGCGACCAAGGACGGCGACGCCTGGCGGGTCAACGGGCTCAAGTGGTTCGCGTCCAACGCCAACGGGTCGGCGTTCGTGGTGCTGGCCAAGTCGGAGGGCGCCGCCGACGGGGTGCGGGGCATCGCGCCGTTCCTCGTCCTGACGGAGCGGCGGGACGGCACGCGCAACGGCGTCCGGATCCGCCGGCTCAAGGACAAGCTCGGCACCCGCTCCGTGGCCTCGGCGGAGATCGAGTTCACCGACGCGGAGGCGTTCCTGCTGGCCCCGTCGTCCAGCGCCGGGCAGGGCGGCGACGGCAAGGGCCTGGCCCGCATGATGGAGCTGACCAACGGGGCCCGCCTCGGCATCTCGATGATGGGCCTCGGCTGCGCGCGGCGGGCGCTGGTCGAGTCGCTCTGCTACGCGCGGGCGCGCGAGGCGTTCGGTGCCCCGCTGGCCGACCAGCCGCTCATGCGCCGCAAGCTCGCCGAGCTGATCGTGGAGACCGAGGCCGCGCAGGCACTCGTGTTCGACGGCTATCTAGGACGTCCCAGGCTGCGCATAGGGGCGGCGCTCATCAAGCTGAGGGCCGCCAGGCTCGGTGTGACGGCCGCCAGCGACGCCATCGAAATCCATGGCGGGAACGGCTACATCGAGCAGTGGCCGGTAGCGCGCCTTCTGCGCGACGCCCAGGTCAACCCCATCTGGGAGGGCGGCGACAACATCCTGTGCCTGGACGTCCGCCGCGCCATCGAACGGCAGGACGCGCACGAGCCGTTCCTCGAAAGGCTCACGCAGGCCGTCCGGCAGGCGCCGCAGGGGGACGACGCCACGGCCGAGCTG
Source organism: Actinomadura sp. NPDC049382 (assembly GCF_040677125.1). Taxonomy (NCBI): domain Bacteria; kingdom Bacillati; phylum Actinomycetota; class Actinomycetes; order Streptosporangiales; family Thermomonosporaceae; genus Actinomadura; species Actinomadura sp. NPDC049382. Next base: position 118,225 of record NZ_JBFARO010000011.1, on the reverse strand, counting down.
GTCGGCGAGCGCATCGGGCATCTCCGCCAGGCCATAGCGGCATGGCGCGGCCTGGACAGGACTGTCGCCGAGGCGCGCCTCTTCCCGCTCGCCCAGTACATGGCGGACGTCTATGCGGCAGCCTTGCTCCTGGAGCAGGCGGGCTGGGAGCGCGCCGACTCCGGCACGGACCGCAAGGCGCTCGTCGCCCGCCTCTACGCCCGGACGCACCTCGCCGACACCGGCCCGCTGCGCGCGATCGACGCCCCCGCCGAGGACCTCGACCGCTTCGCGGACCTGGCGGACGGCGCGTTCACCGGCTAGGCGGTCATCGGCCGGGCATTCGGCGGCCGGGAGCGGCGCGGCGCGGTCGGTGATCATTGACCGAACAGGATTCGGGCCCGTAGGTTCCTGGGAGGCGGCAGCCCCGATCGAGGAGCAGAGCGATGACGCTTACCGTGGCCGAGGCGGGCCTCGACCTCGCCGATCCGAACGCCTACGCCGACGACCGGCGGCTGCACGCGTCGCTCGCGCTGCTGCGCCGCGAGTCGCCGGTGCACCGGGTGGACGCCCCCGACTACGAGCCGTTCTGGGCGATCACCAGGCACGAGGACGTCCTGGAGGTCGAGCGCAACCACCAGATCTTCCTGAACGCGCCGCGCCCGCTGCTCGGCACCGCCGAGTTCGACCGGCTGAACCGGCAGCGGGCCGAGCAGGGCATCGCGCTGCGCACGCTCATCCACATGGACGACCCCGACCACCGGGTCATCCGGGCGATCGGCGCGGACTGGTTCCGGCCGCGCGCGATGCGGGCGCTGGAGCCGCGCATCAAGGAGCTCGCGAAGCGGTACGTCGACCGGCTGGTGGAGCGCGGCGGCGAATGCGACTTCGCGCAGGAGGTCGCCGTCCATTTCCCGCTGTACGTGATCCTGTCGCTGCTCGGGCTTCCGGAGAGCGACTTCGGCCGCATGCTGAAGCTGACGCAGGAACTGTTCGGCGGGGACGACGCCGAGTTCCAGCGCGGTACGACCAACGAGGAGAAGCTGCAGGTCCTGCTCGACTTCTTCGCCTATTTCCAGGAACTGACGGTGGCGCGCCGCAAGGACCCGACCGACGACCTCGCGTCCGCCATCGCGAACGCGCGGGTCGACGGCGAGCCGCTCAACGACTTCGACACCGCCTCGTACTACGTCATCATCGCGACGGCCGGGCACGACACCACCAGCGCGACGATCTCCGGCGGTCTGCACGCCCTCATCGAGCACCCCGACCAGCTCGAACGGCTCCGCGACAAGCCGGAGCTGATGCCGTTCGCGGTGGACGAGATGATCCGCTGGGTGACGCCGGTCAAGGAGTTCATGCGCACCGCAACGCGGGATTACGAACTGCGCGGCACGACCATTCGCGAGGGCGACGCCGTCCTGCTCTCCTACCCGTCGGCGAACCGCGACGAGGACGTCTTCGACGATCCCTTCATGTTCGACGTCGGCCGCGACCCGAACAAGCACCTCGCGTTCGGTTTCGGCGTCCACTACTGCCTCGGCGCCGCGCTCGCCCGCATGGAGATCCGCGCGTTCTACGAGGAGCTCATACCGCGCCTCCGCTCGATCGAACTCGCCGGGGACCCGGTGGGCATCGCCACCACCTTCGTCGGCGGCCTGAAGCGCCTCCCGATCCGCTACTCCATCGTCTGAGCGCGTCCCCGCCCGCGTCCCGCCGTCTGAAGCGCCTCCCGCCCGCCCCTCCCTCCTCCCCGAAGGAAGCCCTGGTGCAGATCAACGCCGCGGTGCTGCGCGCCGCAGACGCCCCGTACACGATCGAGTCGCTCGACCTCGCCGACCCCGGGCCCGGCGAGGTGCTCGTCAAGATCGCGGGCGCCGGGATGTGCCACACCGACATGCTCGGACGGGTGCCGGGCGACCTGGTCGCCAAGCCCGTCGTGCTCGGCCACGAGGGCTCGGGCGTGGTCGAGGCGGTCGGGGCCGGCGTCACCGGCCTCACCCCCGGCGACCACGTGGTCATGTCGTTCGACTCGTGCGGGACGTGCGACACCTGCCGCACCGCGCGCCCCGGCGCGTGCCCGCAGATGATGGCGCTCAACATGCTCGCGGTGCCGCTGGACGGCGTGCCGCGCGCCACGGCCGGCGACGGCGAGGCCGTCCACACCCGCTGGTTCGGGCAGTCGTCGTTCGCGAGCCACGCGCTCGGGACCGTCCGCAACGTCGTGCCGGTCACCGCCGACGCGCCGCTCGAACAGCTCGGGCCGCTCGGCTGCGGCGTGCAGACCGGCGCCGGCTCGGTGCTGATCTCCCTCGGCGTCCGCGCCGGCGACAGCATCGCGGTCTTCGGCGCGGGCGCGGTCGGGCTGGCCGCCGTGATGGCCGCGCGGGTCGCGGGCGCGACCACGATCGTCGCCGTCGACCTGCACGAGTCCCGGCTCGACCTGGCCCGCGAGCTGGGCGCCACGCACGTGCTGAACGGAGCGGACGACGACATCGCCGGACAGATCCGGGCGATCTCCGGCGGCGAGGGGGTGCGGTACTCGTTCGACACCACCGCCGTCCCCGAGGTGGTGTCGACGGCGGTCGCGTCGCTGTGCACCACCGGCGTCTGCGGCCTGGTCGGCGTCGGCGCCGCCGAGTACCGGCTGGACGCGAACCTGCTGCTCATGGGCCGGACGGTCAAGGGCATCATCGAGGGCGACGCCGTCCCGCACACGTTCATCCCGACGATGATCGAGCTGTGGCGGCAGGGCCGGTTCCCGTTCGACCGCCTCATCACGACCTACCCGCTCGACCAGATCAACCAGGCGGAGGCAGACACGACGTCCGGAAAGGTCGTCAAGCCGGTCCTGATCCCCTAGGGCGGACGTCCGAAAAAGGGTCGACCCGGGCCGGGGCCGGTGCGTACGTTGCGCTCATGGACGAGTTGGACCTGCTCAAGCGCTCCGGCGGCCCGGTCACCCGCGACGCCCTCGCCCGCGACCTGGCCGCGCTCGGCGTCGCCGAGGGCGACATCGTGATGTTCCATACCCGCATGTCGGCGCTGGGCTATGTCGCCGGCGGCACGCAGACGGTCATCGGCGCGCTGCAAGACGCGGTCGGCGGCACGGGCACGCTGATGGTCACCTGCGGCTGGAACGACGCCCCGCCCTACGACTTCACCGACTGGCCCGAGGACTGGCAGGCCGCCGTACGCGCCGGCCATCCCGCCTATGACCCGGTGCTCAGCGAGGCCGACCACAACAACGGCCGGCTGCCCGAGGCCCTGCGCCGCCACCCGGGCGCGGTGCGCAGCCGCCATCCCGACGTGAGCTTCGCCGCCCTCGGCCCGGACGCCCACGCCCTCATGGACGACCACCCCTGGGACGACCCGCACGGCCCAGGCAGCCCCCTGGCCCGCCTCACCGACATGGGCGGCCGCGTGCTCCTGCTGGGTGCGCCCCTGGACACCCTTACTCTCCTGCACCACGCCGAAGCGCTCGCCGACGCGCCCGGCAAGCGGTTCGTCGACTACGAGCAGCCCATCACCGTGGACGGCGAGCGCGTCTGGCGGCGCTTCCACGACATCGATTCCGAGAACGGCGCCTTCGACTACAGCCCGGTCGTCCCCGAAGAGCAGGACCCTTTCGACGCGATCGTCCGCGACATGCTCGCCGCCGGGCACGGCCGCCGGGGCAAGGTCGGCGCCGCCGACGGCCACCTGTTCGAAGCGCCCGAGGTTGTGAGCTTCGGCGTCGACTGGATCGAGACGAGACTCGCGGCCGACCGCGGCTAGACGACGCGGTGGAGGAGGGCGTCGCCGCGGGCGAGCCGATGGCAGTTCTCCGCGGCGACGGCGAAGTAGCGGTCCCACGTCTCGCGGGTCAGCCAGGCGACGTGCGGCATCACGACGACGTTGTCCAGGGCGAGGAGCGGGTTGGACGCGTCCGCCGGCTCCTTCTCGAAGACGTCGAGGCCGGCGCCGCCGAGCCGGCCGGACGCCAGCGCGTCCACCAGCGCCGCCTCGTCGATGACCGCGCCGCGCGCCGTGTTCACGACGATCGCGCCGTCTGGCAGCAGCGCGAGCCGACCGGCGTCGAGCAGGTGATGCGTCTCGTCGGTCAGCGGGACGTGCACCGACACGATGTCGCTCGCGCGCAGCAGGTCGTCCAGCTCCCGCCAGGCCGGGTCGTCGCGGCGCGGCCGCCGCGACGTGTAGAGGACGCGCGCGCCGACCGCCTCCAGCATGCCGCGCAGCAGCGTCGCGATCTCGCCGCCGCCGAGCAGGCCGACGGTCCGCCCGGCCAGTTCCCCGCCGACCAGGGCCCGGTCGGCGGGCCAGCCCGCGCCGCGCCGCGTCCGCGCGTCGAACGCGACGACCCGGCGCAGCGCCGCCAGCATCAGCAGCAGCGACGTCTCCGCGACGGCCTGCGCGTTCCGCCCCGGCATGTTCGCGACCGCGATCCCGCGCTCCCGCGCCGCGTCCAGGTCGATCGTGTTGACCCCGGTGCCGAGCTTCTGGATCAGCCGCAGCTTCGGCGCCCGGTCCATGTCGGCGGCCGTGAGCGGACGCAGCACGTGCCAGACGACCTCGGCGTCCGGCAGCAGTTCCGCGAACCGCGCGTCGTCCTGCTCGGAGCAGCTCACGATGTCGAGACCGGGCTCCGCGTGGTCCATGTCGTAGTGCAGCAGCACCCGCATGCCGCCCCCTTCCGTCCGTTGAGGGAACCCCGGGTCGGCGCCCGGCCCTCCCCCCGGATTATCGTGCGGATCATGGGGAGGAGTCCCAGAGCACCGCGCGAGACGAGGTAACGCCATGTGGACGGACGTCCCCATCATCCAGGCGCCGATGGCGGGCGGCCCGTCGACGCCCGCCCTGGCCTCCGCCGTGTCGGACGCGGGCGGCCTCGGCTTCCTCGCCGCCGGCTACAAGACGCCCGAGGCCATGCGCGCCGACATCGCCGCGACCCGGGAGCTGACCTCGCGCCCGTTCGGGATGAACCTGTTCATGCCGTCCCTGGACGACATCGACCCGGCCGAAGTCGCCGCCTACCGCGACCGCCTCGCGCCCGAGGCCGACCGCCTCGGCGTCGCCCCCGGAACTCCCGGCGCCCGCGACGACGCCTACGAGGCCAAGGTCGCCGACCTGCTGTCCGACCCGCCGCCGTTCGTCAGCTTCACGTTCGGCTGCCCTTCGCCGGACGTCATCGAGGCGTTCCAGGCCAAAGGCGTGACCGTGGTCGTCACGGTGACGTCCGTGGACGAGGCGCGCCAGGCGTCCGCCGCCGACGCCCTCTGCCTGCAAGGGGCCGAGGCGGGCGGGCACCGCGGGTCGTTCACGAACACCTCCGACGAGCCGCTGCCGCTGCGCGTCCTGCTGCACTCCGTCCGCGCGATGACCTCGCAGCCCCTCATCGCGGCCGGCGGCCTCGCCTCGTCCTCGGACATCGCCGAGATCCTCTCCCTCGGCGCCGTCGCCGCCCAACTCGGGACGGCGTTCGTCCGCTGCCCGGAGAGCGGCGCCAGCGCCGTCCACAGGGCCGCCCTGACCGACCCGCGCTTCACCTCCACCGCACTGACCCGCGCCTTCAGCGGACGCCTCGCCCGCGGCCTGGTCAACCGCTTCCTCACCGACCACTCGCCGCACGCGCCGGCCGCCTACCCGGACGTCCACTACGTGACCTCACCACTGCGCAAGGCGGCCGCCGCCAAGGGCGACCCGGACGGCGTGAACCTGTGGGCGGGCGAGTCCTTCCACAAGACATCCGACGCCCCCGCCGCCGACCTAGTACGCGCCCTGACCCCCCGCTGATGCCCGACTTGGCCATTCTGATCGGCCTTCAGGCGTCCGGGAAGACGACGTTCTACCGACGGCATCTCGCCGGACATGTCCATGTCAGCAAGGACCTCTTCCCGAGAGGGGCCCGGCGCAAGCAGGCGCGCCAGTTGAGGCTCATATCCGAGGCCCTGGAACAAGACCGTGACGTGGCGGTCGACAACACGAACCCGTCCCCGGACGAATGGCTGCCGCTCATCACCGTGGGCCGCCGCCACGGCGCGCACATCATCGGCTATTGGTTTCCTCCGGACGTCGAACTCTCGATGCGCCGCAACGCCGTCCGGCCACCCGAAATCCAGGTGCCGGACGTCGGCGTCTATGCCACTCTCAAACGTCTTCGCCGTCCGCGCCCGTCAGACGGCTTCGACGCGTTGTTCGCGGTGCTCCCCGCCGCCGGCGGCGCATTCGACGTCAGGGAGATGACCGATGAAGGACCTTGAAACGCGGATGCGCGCCCGCGAATGGTTCCACTCCCTGACCCTGCTCCCCGGCGCGTGGACGGTCATCCGCGTGGACGGCCGCTCCTTCTCCCGCTTCACCGAGTCCCGCTTCGACAAGCCCTTCGACCCGCGTTTCTCGGCGCTCATGGCCGGCGCCGCGAAGGCGCTCCTCAGCGACCTCGGCGGCCGCTACGCCTACACCGAGAGCGACGAGATCTCCGTCGTGCTCGACCCGTCGTTCGACCTGTTCGGCCGCGAGGTGGAGAAACTCGTCTCCCTGTCGGCGAGCATCGCGACCGCCGCGTTCACCCACGCCGCCGGCGAGCCCGTCGCGTTCGACAGCCGCATCTGGATGGGCACGGCCCTGGACGAGGTCGTCGACTACCTTTCCTGGCGCCAGGCCGACGCCGCCCGCTGCGCCCTGAACGGCTGGTGCTACTGGACGCTCCGCAACGAGGGCCGCTCCGCCCGGCAGGCGACCCGCGAACTCGAACGCACCTCCGTCTCGGCGAAGAACGAACTCCTCTACGCGCGCGGGATCAATTTCAACGAGGTTCCGGCCTGGCAGCGCCGCGGCGTGGGGCTCTGGTGGGAGAACTACGAGAAGTCCGGCCACGACCCCATTCGGGGCGTCGACGTGACCGCCACTCGCCGCCGCGTCCACGTCCAACGCGAACTCCCCATGAAGGACGCCTACCGCGACCTCGTCCGGTCACTGTTGGAGGCGGGTTAAAGCTCGTTGCCCCAGTCCCAGAGGGCCTGGAGAACCGGGCCGAGGCGGTGGCCGTGCGGAGTGAGGGCGTATTGCGTCCGGGGCGGCCATCCCGGCTGGCGGCGTCGTTCGAGCACTCCGCATTGGACGAGATGCGCCAAGCGGTCGGCGAGCACCTTGTCCGATAGAGCGGGCAGTGCCTGGCGCAGCTCAGTGAACGACCGGTCTTCGCGCAGGAGTTCCCGGACGACCAGCGTCATCCAGCGGCCGCGCAGGACGTCCAGCGTGATCTCCACCGGGCAGGAGGGGGTCGGCTCGTCCACGGCGGCGCGCGGATCGTCGGGCAGCCCCGGGTGGCCAACCGTTTGGTGAGTCACGAAAGCGCCTCCTAGCGTTGCCGCGTCCCTGCCCTGTCTACACGAAGGACACCGAATGCCGCGCCTCGCCGACCGTCCCGAAGACGTCCCGCACGTGTTCGCCGACCGCTTCAATTCCGGCGACCCGCCGGCGGTCGCGGAAATGTACGCCGAAGGGGCCGTCTTCGTCCCCACTCCGGGCACGCCGCTGACCGGCGGTGAAGCCCAGGCCGCCAATGCCGAATTCATGTCACTGGGCGTCCCGATCACCGTCGTCCCGCGCCACGTCTACACGGCGGGCGACCTTTCGCTCCTCATCGTCGACTGGACGATCGAAGGCCAAGACCGCGAGGGCAACCCCGTCCACATCGAAGGCACCGCCACCGACGTGGCCCGCCGCTGCCCGGACGGCCACTGGCGCTACATCATCGACAACCCCTTCGGCACCACCCCACCCCCACCCTGACGCCCACCAGCGTCCTGTTTGGCGGACGGCTTCAGGGGTAGCCGCCACAGGCAGTGACGGGGCCCTGCCCCTTCCACCGCAGACGCCCAGGGGGTTGCAGAACGTGCAGGACAACGGGAACGACCGCACGGAACCGCAGGTTCTCTCGGAGCCGGCGCCGCCGTACCCCAAGCAGCGGCAGCAGCCGCCCGGCAACGAGCAGGACGTCGAACTGAAGCCCCGCTACCAGGCGGAGCGCTACCGCGCGGCGGACAAGCTGCGCGGGAAGGTCGCGCTGATCACGGGCGGCGACTCGGGCATCGGACGCGCGGTGGCGGTGCTCTACGCCCGCGAGGGCGCGGACGTCGCCATCGTGTACCTGCCGGAGGAGCAGCCGGACGCGGAGGAGACCCGCCGCGCCGTGGAGGCCGAAGGCCGCAAGTGCCTGCTGCTGCCCGGCGACCTCGCCGAGGCGTCGTTCTGCCACGACGCCGTCGAGCGGACGGTGCGTGAACTGGGCGACCTGAACATCCTGGTGCAGAACGCCGCGCACCTGAACAGCCAGCTGGACCTTTCGCAGCTCTCCTACGAGGACTGGGACCGGTCCTTCAAGGTGAACGTGTACTCGTACTTCCATCTCGTCCAGGCGGCGCGCCCGCACCTGAAGGCGGGCGACTCCATCATCGCGACCGCCTCGGAGGAGGCCCTCAAGGGCAGCGACACGATGATCGACTACGCGGCCAGCAAGGCCGCCCTCGTCAACTTCACCAAGTCGATCGCCTTCCATCTGGCCAAGGACGGCATCCGCGCGAACGTGGTGGCCCCGGGCCCGACGTGGACCGTGCTCAACATCGCCGACCCGAACATGCCGGAGGACGGGCTCGCGAACCTCGGCAGCGAGGGCCCGATGGGCCGCGTCGCGCAGCCGGAGGAGATGGCGCCGGCGTACGTGTACCTGGCGTCCGACGCCGACTCCAGCTACACGGTGGGCGAGATCCTCGCCGTAACCGGCGGCCTGACCACGACCCGCTGATCCGTTCGCCTCGTCCAGCGGCCGTCGCCTGCCGGCCTTTCCCGTCCCGTCTTTCAGGCGGGGCGGGAGAGGTCGGTGGTGATTCGGGAGATCTCGTGGAGGGCGAAGGCGGCTAGTTGGCGCTGGGCGGTCTCGGCGTCGTCGCGGGTCTCCTCCAGGTCACCGAGGACGATGATGTTCTCGTCGTTCAGCGTCGTGGCGGGCGCGGTGTAGTTGAAGCTGCCGGCGATCACCAGGCGCTCGTCGATGACCATGAGCTTGTGGTGCACCTTCCGGACGCCGGTGCCCGGCTTGTTCTCGAACAGCTGCACCCCGGCGGCCTTCAGCGGCTCGGTGGCGGCCCACGCCTGGGCGCCCTGGCCGTGGTCCAGCACGCCGCGGACGCGGGTCAGCGACGGCGCCAGCCTGATCATCGTGTCGTCGATGCCGGACGAGCGGGCGAAGGTGAACATCGCGAAGTCGACGCTCGACGCGGCCTTGAGCATCTGCTTCATGATCTCCATCTCGGGGCCGTGCCGGGGGGCGAACAGCGGCTTGACGCGGATCTGGCCCAGCCGGAACTCCGCCGGGCGCGGCTCCACGCGCTCATGCATCGCGCCGAACGTCCCCGAGCGCATCCGGAGGAACTCCTCCAGGTAGAGCGCCGCCGCGCGGCGGCCCCGCAGGATCAGGACGTGGTTGAGGTTGTTGCCCGCCTTGCCGGCGGAACCGCCCGCCGGGTTGGTGCCGGTGTCGGTGAGGGTGAAGTTCGCCGAGCCGGTCAGCACCGCGGCCGTCGGCTCGCCGGCGTCGCGCACGATGAACTTCTGGTGGAAGATCGCCGGGTTCAGGTCGGTGACGAGGTCCACGCCCGCGCGCAGCAGGGCCGCGTGGATGAGCCGGTTCTCCTCGTTGGCCCCGGCCGCCGCCCACGGGTCCGCGGCCGGACGGCCCTCCCGCAGGTAGTCGCCCTCCAGGATGATCTGCACCCGCACACCGCGCGCCCGCGCCGCGAGGATCGCCTGGGCGATCGTCCGGGAGTCCAGTTCCTGCACCGCGACGCGCAGCGTGTGCCGGGCCTCGGTGACGAAGTCGCGGATCACCGCGTCCAGGTCGTCGGGGCCGCCGAGGACGGTGGGTCCCGCATGGAGTTCGATACCGCCGATCCGGACAGCCATGACGCCCCCAGCCTCGCCGCCACCACTCCCCTACATTTCCCCACAATCTGGGTCGATCTTCCAGAGGGACCCTGACGGCTTCTGATGCGGGGTTACCCTGCCTGACCTGGGCTTATGTGGTCTCGAAAAAATCTTGAAGAAAATCGGGGTGGGATGTCGATCCGGTCGGGGTCCGTGCGACGCGTCAGTGAAGGCCGATGAGATGCACCGCACGGAAGGACCACCGCCATGACCGCTCAGACCGCTCAGACCGTCCAGTCCCCCACCACCACCGCCGCCGCTGTTGACCGTGGCACGGTGCGCAGGGTGCTGTGGGTGCCGCAGGTGCTGCTCGCGGCGTTCCTGCTGATCGCGTCGGGGCTGCCCAAGCTGGTCGGGCAGGCCGACGCCGTGGAGACCTTCGACCTGATCGGGTGGGGCCAGTGGTTCCGCTACGTCACCGGGATCGTCGAGGTGTCCGGTGCGATCGGGCTGCTGGTGCCGCGGCTGGCGGGGCTCGCGGCGACCGGGCTGATCGGCCTGATGGCCGGCGCCATCACCACCCACCTGCTGGTGCTGGACCCGGCCTGGAGCCTGATGCCCGCCGCGTTCGCCGTCATCTTCGCCGCCATCGCCTGGAACCGCCGCCACGACACCCGCGAGCTCCTGCACTCCCTCAAGCGCTGAGCCAAAGCACCGCACGGCGGACGACCCGAGGCCATCCGGCTCCGGGTCGTCCGCCGTTTCAGCGTCCGGTACGGAGGCGCAGGGTCAGCACGGTCGTGAGGGCGGTAGCCGTGGCCAAGGCGAAGGCCGTGCGCAGGCCGACGAGGCTGTAGTCGGACAAGGCCCACACAGTGGTCGCCAAGGCGGGCCCTAGGGAGAAGCCGAGTTGGCGGGCCAGGCTCTGCGCCGCTCCGGCCGTGCCCTGGAGGTCGGGTGGCGCGCTCGACATGAGCCTTGCGAACGTCGGGCCCGCGAAGAGCCCGGTGCCCGCGCCGACGACGGCCAGGCGCCAGCTCAGGTCGGCCGGGTGCCAGCCGGTGCCGAGGGGCACCAGCAGCAGGACGCCGGCGGCCGTGACCGCGGCTCCGAGGACGGCCGCGCGGTCCGTCCCCCAGCGGTCGCCGAGGACGCCGCCGACGGGGCCCGCCGCGACCATCGCCACGGGGAACGCCAGGATCGCCGCCGCGGTGGCGGACGGGGAGAGCCCCAGCGTCCGCTGGAGGTAGAACGGCGCGAGGAACTCGGTGAGCGAGATGACCAGGGCGTTCAGCATGATCGCCGCGACGGGCGCGGCCAGCGCCGGGACGCGGAGGAGGGCCCGGACGGGGTCGCTCGCCCTCGTCCGGCCCCAGAGGCAGAGGGGCGGGACGGCGCCGGCGGACAGGGCCAGCCACGCGATGCCGTGGCTCGCCGACAGGGAGAGGGAGAGCAGCAGCGTGACGCTCGCCGCGGCGAGGAGCGCCGTCTCGGACAGGAAGGCGCGGCCCGGGAGGCGGAGGGCGTCCGGCGGCAGGGTGGTCAGGGCGATGGCCGTGACGAGGACGCCGATCGGGATGTTGATGTAGAAGATCCACGGCCATCCCCAGGCTTGGACGATCACTCCGCCGAGCGGCGGGCCGCTCACGGCGCCCAGCGGGCCGAGCGTCATGACGAGCGCGCCCGCCCGTCCGGCCAGGTCGGGGCGGACGGCGCGGATCACGATCGTCGGGATCACCGCGAACAGCACCGCCGCGAAGGCGCCCTGCGCGACCCGGGACGCGACGAGCTGCGCGAGGGACGGCGCCAGCCCGGCGGCCAGGCTGCTCAGCGTGAAGCCGGCCACGGCGAGCAGCAGCGCCGCGCGCGGGCCGGTGCGGTCGAGCCACCGGCCGGCGGGGAGCGTGAGCGCGATCAGCGGCGCGAGGTAGCCGAGGACGACCCATTCGGCGGCGGACGTCCGCACCCCGAAGCCGCGTTCGAGCGACGGCAGCGCCACCGCGACGATGCTCGTGTCCAGTGTCGCCATGAAGACGACGAGGCCGCTGCCCGCGACCGGCCACCACTGCCGCATACATCCCCCTTAACTGCACATGATGTGAAGTTAAAAAGTACACAGCGCGTGCAGTTTCGACAAGGCTGGAATCATGGGGCCATGCCCAGGTCGATCGAGGAGCCGCGGAACGCGCGGAGCCGCCGTTCCCGGATGGCGCTGCTGCGGGCCGCCCGCGAGCTCGTCGAGGAGCGCGGCATGGCGGCGACGACGATGGCGGCCGTCGCCGAGCACGCCGGGGTGTCGCGGCGGGCCGTCTACCTGCACTTCGCGTCCCGCGCCGACCTGATCACCGAGCTGTTCGGCTACGTCAACGAGGTCGAGGACCTGGAGGGCCGGTTCGCGCCGATCAGCGAGGCGCCCGACGCGGTGTCGGCGCTGGAGGCGTTCGCGCACCGGCACGCCGACTTCATGGCGCGCATCCTGCAGGTGTCGCGGGCCGTCGAGCGGGAGGCGGGCAACGACCCGGACGCGGCGCGGCACTGGGAGGCGGCGCTGTACTGGCGGCTGGAGACCAACCGGGCGCTGATCCGCCGGCTGGACGAGGAGGGCGTCCTCGCCCCCGGCTGGACGGTCGACACCGCCACCGACATGCTGCTCGCGCTCATCTCCAACGGGGTCAGCGAGACGCTGCTCAACGAGCGCGGGTGGACGCCGGAGCAGATCGGCGAGCACATGGCGCGGTTGCTGCGGTCCACGTTCACGACGGGCGGGTAGGACGATCCCGACTACCCCCGTTCGGGGGTGGCGCGGGTCACCCGGATGGCCAACCATCCAGGTGACCGGGTGTCCGTGCGGCTACGAGGAGAGACCATGCCCGCAGTCGAGTTCCGCGCGGCGCGCGACTTCCTGCTCGCGCATCGCGACGACTACGCGACGGCGTACGAGAAGTTCCGCTGGCCGGTGCTGACCGGTTTCAACTGGGCGCTGGACTGGTTCGACAAGATCGCCGAGGGCAACGACGCGCCCGCGCTGTGGATCGTCGAGGAGGACGGCTCCGAGGCCAAGTACTCGTTCGCGCAGCTGTCGCGGCGGTCCAACCAGGTCGCGAACCTGCTGCGCCGGACGGGCGTGCGGCGCGGCGACCGGGTCATCCTGATGCTCGGCAACCAGGTCGAGCTGTGGGAGACCGTCCTCGCGGTGATGAAGCTCGGCGCGATCATGATCCCGTGCACGCCGCTGCTCGGCACGGCCGACCTGCAGGACCGGCTGACCCGCGGCAAGGCCCGGCACGTGGTGGTCGCCTCGGCCGACACCGGCAAGTTCGACGGCGTCGAGGGCGACTACACGAAGATCGCCGTGGGCGCGCCCGTCGAGGGCTGGACGGCGTACGCCGACGCCTACGAGGAGGGCGAGTCGTACACCCCGTACGGGCTGACGATGTCGCGGGACACGCTGCTGCTCTACTTCACGTCCGGGACGACGGCGCAGCCGAAGCTGGTGGAGCACACCCACGCGTCCTACCCGGCCGGGCACCTGTCGACGATGTACTGGATCGGGCTGCGGCCCGGGGACGTCCACCTCAACATCTCGTCGCCGGGCTGGGCGAAGCACGCGTGGAGCAACATCTTCGCGCCGTGGGACGCCGAGGCGTGCGTGTTCATCTTCAACTACACGCGGTTCGACGCCGACCGGCTGCTCGACACGATGGAGCGCTGCGGCATCACGAGCTTCTGCGCGCCGCCGACCGTGTGGCGGATGCTGATCCAGGCCGACCTCGGCCGCCTCGCGACGCCGCCGCGCGAGGTCGTCGCGGCCGGCGAGCCGCTGAACCCCGAGGTGATCGAGCGGGTGCGGGACGCCTGGGACCGGACGATCCGCGACGGCTTCGGGCAGACCGAGACGACCGTGCAGATCGCCAACACGCCGGGCCAGCCGGTCAAGCCGGGGTCGATGGGGCGCGCCGTGCCGGGCTACAAGGTGGCGCTGATCGACCCGCTGACCGGGGAGCCGGGCGACGAGGGCGAGATCTGCCTGGAACTGGAGGACCGCCCGCTCGGGCTGATGACCGGCTACCACGGCGACGAGGCCCGCACGGAAGAGGCCATGGCGGGCGGCTACTACCACACGGGCGACATCGGCTCCCGCGACGAGGACGGCTACATCACCTACGTCGGACGCGCCGACGACGTGTTCAAGGCGTCCGACTACAAGATCTCCCCGTTCGAGCTGGAGAGCGTGCTGATCGAGCACGAGGCGGTCGCGGAGGCGGCGGTCGTGCCGTCGCCCGACCCGGTCCGGGCGGCCGTGCCGAAGGCGTACGTGACGCTCGCGAACGGCTGGCAGCCGACCGCCGAGACCGCGAAGGCGATCTTCGAGCACAGCCGGGCGCAGCTGTCGCCGTACAAGCGGGTGCGGCTGCTGGAGTTCGCCGAGCTGCCGAAGACGATCTCCGGCAAGATCCGCCGGGTCGAGCTGCGGACCAGCGAGATCGACAAGCATCCCGGCCCGGACGACCGGCCGCCGGGCGAGTTCCGCGAGGAGGACCTGCGATGAACCTCTCCTACGCGTCGGGCGTATCGACCACCCCCCTGCTCGGTGACACCATCGGCGCGAACCTCGACAAGACGGTCGCCGCGTTCCCCGAACGGGACGCGCTGGTCGATCGCACTTCCGGCCGCCGCTGGACGTACGAGCAGTTCGCCGACGACGTGGAGGCCGTAGCGCTCGGCCTGCGCGACCTCGGCGTGGTCAAGGGCGACCGTGTCGGGATCTGGTCGCCGAACTGCGCCGAGTGGATGCTCGTCCAGTACGCGACGGCGAAACTGGGCGCGATCCTCGTCAACATCAACCCCGCCTACCGGGTGCACGAGCTGGAGTTCGTCCTCAACCAGGCGGGCATCCGGACGCTGGTGTCGGCGTCCACGTTCAAGACGTCCGACTACGCGGCGATGGTGGACGAGGTCAAGCCGAAGTGCCCCGCCCTCCGCGACGTCATCCTCATCGGCACCCCCGACTGGGACGGGCTCATGGAGGCGGGCCGGACGAGCGACCCGGCCGTCCTGGTCGACATCGCGCGGACGCTCACCGCCGACGACCCCATCAACATCCAGTACACGTCCGGGACGACGGGTTTCCCCAAGGGCGCGACGCTCTCGCACCACAACATCCTGAACAACGGCTACTTCGTCGGTGAGCTGTGCGGCTACGACGAAGAGGACCGCGTGTGCGTGCCCGTGCCCTTCTACCACTGCTTCGGCATGGTGATGGGGAACCTGGCGGCGACCAGCCACGGCGCGTGCGTCGTGATCCCGGCGCCGGCGTTCGACCCGAAGGCGACCCTCGAAGCGGTCGCCGCCGAGCGCTGCACGTCGCTGTACGGGGTGCCGACGATGTTCATCGCCGTCCTGAACGAGCCCTCGCTGGACGGCCTCGACCTGTCCACCCTCCGCACCGGGATCATGGCGGGGTCGCCGTGCCCGGTCGAGGTGATGAAGCAGGTCATCGAGCGGCTCGGGATGGGCGAGGTCGCGATCTGCTACGGCATGACGGAGACGTCGCCGGTGTCGACGCAGACCCGGGCGGGCGACTCCCTCGACCGCCGGGTGTCCACGGTCGGCACCGTGCTGCCGCATCTGGAAATCAAGATCATCGACCCGGAGACCGGCGTCACCGTCCCGCGCGGCGTGCCCGGCGAGTTCTGCACCCGCGGCTACTCGGTGATGCTCGGCTACTGGGAGGAGCCGGACAAGACGGCCGAGGCCATCGACGCGGCCCGCTGGATGCACACCGGCGACCTCGCCGTGATGGACGACGCCGGCTACGTCAACATCACCGGCCGGATCAAGGACATGGTCATCCGGGGCGGCGAGAACATCTACCCGCGCGAGATCGAGGAGTTCCTCTACACCCATCCCGACATCGTGGACGCGCAGGTCATCGGCGTCCCCGACGAGAAGTACGGCGAGGAGCTGATGGCCTGGGTGCGGCTGCGCGAGGGCGTGCCCGGGATGACGGCCGGGGAGCTGCGCGCGTTCTGCGAGGGCAAGCTGGCGCACTACAAGATCCCCCGCTACGTGCACGTCGTGGAGGAGTTCCCGATGACGGTCACCGGCAAGATCCGCAAGGTGCAGATGCGCGCGGAGGCCGTCGACATCCTCGGCCTGGAGGACGCCGCCACCGCGCGGCACGCCTGACCGCCTGCGGAAACCCCCGCGTTTCTCCGCGTCCGGCCTTTCGGGGCGAGGGTCGCTCAGGGCATGCTCGGAGCATGGATGCGGCTGAACCGGGGGCCTCGGGAGGGCGCGCCCCCCGAGGCGCGCGCGACGACGCGGGATCCGTCCGGTCGGCGGTGCTGTCCCTGCACCGCACGACCGGGCTGCCGATGGTGTTCGGCGGCGCCCTGAGCGGCCGGGACCGGCTGTGCATCACCGAGCTGGTCGGCAACACGACCGACTCGCTGAACGGCCTCGTCGTGCGGCGGGGCAACGGGCTCGGCGGCAAGGCGATGGCCCTCGGGCGTCCCGCCTGGGTGAGCAACTACCCGTGCTCGGCGGCCATCAGCCACGACTACGACAAGCCCGTGGGGCGGGAGGGGCTGCTGTCGATCGTCGCCGTCCCGATCGTCGTCCGGCGGCGGGTGCGCGGCGTCCTGTACGGCGCGCTCCGCGAACCGCTCGGCCTCGCCGACCGCATCGTGGGCGCCGCCGTCCAGGTCGCCCGCGACCTTGAACAGGACCTCGCCGTCCAGGACCGCGCCGACGACGCCCTCGCGCGGGCGCGACCCGGCACGTCGGCGGCGCGCTGGGAGGAGGTGCGGGCGGTCCACGCGGAGCTGCGGGCGCTGGCCGAGGAGGTCAGCGACCTGCCGACCCGCGACCGCCTGCGCCGGGCGTCGCTGCGGCTCGCCGCCGCCGGGCTGGACGACGCGGACGCCGCGCCGCGTCCCGTCCTGTCGCCGCGCGAGCTGGACGTCCTGTCGTACGTGGCGATCGGCTGCACGAACGCGGAGGCCGCCGAACGGCTCGGCCTGCTTCCGGAGACGGTGAAGAGCTACCTGCGCTCGGCGATGCGCAAGCTGGACAGCCACACCCGCCTGGAGGCCGTGACCGCCGCCCGCCGCGCCGGCCTGCTCCCGTAAGGCCGCCCTGCGCGGGGGGGGATGGACCCCGGCCGCCGCCACCGGATCGCGGTGGGACGGGCCGATGGGCCGGTGGGGCCGGTGAGAACCGCGGGGCCGCGCGGCTTCTCGGTGGATCGGCCCGGCGACGGGGTCAGCGCCGCGGGCGGCGACGCGGGCGTGTTCCAGCACAGATCGGCCCCCGTGGCGCACTGCCTGGACACTCGGTCACCACACGCCGGCTGCGCCGGGCCGTGATCGCACGGCCGTCCCGGCTCGAATCCGGCCGGGGACGTCCGGCCCCCGATATTGCACTGAAGACCGTAACACCTCTGGCGAACATGATTGTTCTTAGGCAAAGGGTTACGGCGATCGGGGCGGGACCGTTGCCAATTTATGCGGATGTATACCGGCAGCTCCCACCCCCACCTGCGGGAACTCACCGAGGACGTCCACCGCCCTGCCGTCAATGCCCGTGCGTCCGCCTCCCGTCCGCCGGGGCGACGGCGAACCGGCCCCTGGCCACCAGCTCCAGTGTGATCAGCACGGCGATCGACTCGATCGCCAGCAGCCCGATGAGGACGAGCAGCTGCACCGCGCCCGCCTGGACCGGGTCGGCGCCGCCGAGCAGCACCCCGACGAACGCGCCCGGCAGCGTGACCAGCCCGACCGTCCGGGTCTGGTCGAGGACGGGGAAGAGCGCGAGCGCCGCCGACGAGCGGCACACCTCCAGCGCGGCGTCGCGCGGCAGGAGCCCGAGCGCGAGGCCGCCCTCGTACTCGCCGCGGCGCGTCGCCAGCTCGTCCAGCGCGCGGCGGCCGGTGAGCCCGGTCGCCGACATGGCGCCGCCGATGAAGATCCCGGCGATCGGCAGCACCGACACCGTGCGGGCCGGGACGAGCGAGGTCGCCATCAGCAGCCCGAGCACGGGCCCGACGCCGCTGACGATCGGCAGCGCGGTCCACCAGCCGGGGCCGCGCCGCGACCGAGTGATGCGGCGGCCCGCCGTCACGACCGCGATCACCACCATCCCGGCGATGAACGCGGCCGTCAGCCCCGCGCTGCGCAGCACCGCCGCGATCAGCAGCGACACCGCCGTGAGCTGCACCGCCGCGCGCACCGAGACGACCAGCATGTCCCGGCCGAGACCGAGCCCGCCGACCCGGACCAGCACCGCCGCGACGGCCGCCAGCGACGCCAGCACGAAGGCCAGCAACGGACCGACCTCCGGGGTCGCACTCACCTGCCGCCCAAATGAGCCGATTGTGATCCCATAGCGACCCCCTACCCGGTTAAAACCTCGATAGCGTGGGACTTGTGGAGGTTGAGGAGTCAGGTGGGACATCCCGCCGCAAAGCGCTTCTGCTGCTGGGTGCCGCCGGGCTCGCCACGCTCGGTGCCGACGCCGCGCGGCCCTCGGGCTCCCGCGCCGCGGCCGCGCCCGCGGCGACGCCCCGCGCGCGGCCGGTGATCCATCCGACGCCGACCCCGACGCCGACGCCGACCCCCACGCCGCGGGCCGCGTCCTGGACGCCGGGCAAGCTCACCGCGCTGGAGAAGCCCGTCCGGGAGCTGTCGCAGCTGGCCCCGCCCGCGCCGCCGAAGTCGATCGCGCTGACCATCGACGACGGCCCGAACCCGACGTGGACGCCGAAGATGCTCGACCTGCTGGCCGAGCACGAGGTCCACGCGACGTTCTTCATCATCGGCGAGCAGGTGAAGGAGTATCCGAAGCTCACCCGCCGCATCGCCGACGCCGGGCACCAGATCTGCAACCACACCATGACGCACCCGATCGCCATCGCGAGCCTGCCGGAGAAGAGGGTCCGCAAGGAGATCGTCGAGGCGCACGACCGGATCGCGGACGTCACCGGCGTCGTCCCGCAGTTCTTCCGCTCGCCCGGCGGCGCCTGGTCGAAGACCGTCCTGGAACTGGTCGCCGAGCACGACATGCTCCCGATCGACTGGGCCGTCGACCCCCGCGACTGGGCCCGCCCCGGCGTGGGCCGCATCCGCCGCGCCCTGCTGAAGGGCCAGGAGAACAACATCGTCCTGTGCCACGACGGCGGCGGCGACCGCTCCCAGACCATCAAGGCCCTGCGGGACGCCATCCCGAAGCTGAAGAAGCGCGGCCTGACCTTCGTCGCCCTCTGACCGCGCGTCGCCCTCCGACCGCGCGTCGCCCTCCGACCGGGCGCTGCGCGGTCGGAGGGCGGACGGGTCCTAGCGAGCGGCCACCAAGTCTTCCGTGGTGCCCGCGCGCGGGCCGGGGGCCGGAGCGGGGGCGGGCTCGTCGCCGTGGGAGATGCGGGGCAGCCAGTTCAGCCACGCCGGCAGGTACCAGTTCGCGCGTCCCAGCAGCGACATCACCGCGGGCAGCAGGACGACCCGGACGATCGTCGCGTCGATCAGGATGGCGACCGCGAGGCCGACGCCGAGCTGCTTGAAGTCCTGCATCGACAGCGTGCCGAAGATGCCGAACGTCGCGATCATGATGACGGCCGCGCTGGTCACGACGCCCGCGGTGGCGCGGACGCCCTCGTGCACGGCGCGGGTCGTGTCGAGCCCCCGGTCGTACGCCTCGCGGATCCGGGAGACGACGAACACGTGGTAGTCCATCGACAGGCCGAACAGGACGACGAAGACGAAGAGCGGGATCCAGGATTCGAGCGCCCCGGCGCCCGTCGTCCCGACGAGCGAGTCGCCCCAGCCGTGCTGGAAGACCGCCACCATCACCCCGTAGGCGGCGCCCACCGACAGCAGGTTCAGGACGATCGCGCTGGCGGCGATCAGCAGCGAGCGGAAGAAGACCAGCATCAGCAGGAACGTGATGGCCATGACGAACAGGAAGACGGGCGCGATGCTCGACTTCAGCTGCCCGTTGTAGTCGGTCGACCAGGCGAGCTGCCCGGTGACGGGCGCTTCACCGACCTTGCCGACGGTCTCCGGGACGATCCGCTCCCGCAGCGTCTCCAGGGCGTGCTTCGAGGTCGCGTCCGAGCCCGTCCCGGCGAGCGGCACCTCGATCTCGGCGACGTTCGCGCGGTCGTGGACGGTGACGTCGATCGGCTCGTTCAGCTCGCCGGACGCGGCCGCCCGCCGCTTCAGGTCGTCGATCGCCCGCGTGACCTGCGGCGCGTTGATGTCGCGGGCCTTCAGCACGACGACCGCGGGCTCCGGGTTGCCGGGGAACGCCTCGTTCAGCCGCGTGTAGGTCTGCGCGATCTCCTCGCCGGGCGGGATCTGCTGGTCGATGCGCAGCCGCTCGGTCTTCATGCCGAGCGCGGGCGCGGCCAGGGCGAGCAGCAGCCCGGCCGACAGCAGCGCGGCGATGCCGGGACGGGCCAGCACGGGCCTCAGCAGCGTCCCGACCACGCCGGCGCGCTCCTCACGGCGGCGCCGGGGCAGCCGGACGCGGCCGAAGTCGACCTTGTCGCCGAGCAGGGACAGCAGCGCGGGCAGGACGGTCACCGAGCCGAGCATCGCGATGAGGACCACGAGGATCGTCGCGATCGCGAACCCCTTGAAGAGCAGCAGACCGGACAGGAACATCCCGGACATCGCGACCATCACGGTGATGCCGGAGACGAGCACGGAGCGGCCGGAGGTCGCCGCGGCGATCGCCAGGGCGGTCTCCCGGTCGCGGCCCTTGCGGCGCTCCTCGCGCTCGCGCTGCAGGTAGAACAGGCAGTAGTCGACGCCGACGGCGAGACCCATCAGCAGCATCACCGAGTTCGTCGTCTGGTCGACGTGCAGCGCGTGGCTGACCACCGCGAGGACGCCGCCGGCGGCGAGGAACGCGGTGAACGCCAGGACGACCGGCAGCACGGCGGCGAGCAGCGCCCCGAACGCGACCAGCAGGATGCCGAGCGCGAGCGGCACCGCCGTCAGCTCGGCGCGCTTGAAGTCGGCGCCGAGGGCGTCGTCGAACCAGGCGTCGGCGGTGGCGCCGCCGAACTGCCCCATCCGCACGGACGGGTTGCCGCGCTCGGCCTTCGCGACCGCGTCCCGCACCGCGGGCAGCGGGTCGTCCGGCGCCTCCTTCAGCGTGAACTGGACGATCACATGGCGCCCGTCCTTGGCCACCACGTCCGGGCGCAGATCGGTGATCAGGCCCGTGGCCTGGACGTTCGCCCGCACGTCCGCCACCGCCCGGCGCATCTCAGGCGAGGCCGCGGGGGCGCCGTAGAGCAGCACCGTCTCCCGGTCCGGGTCCTCGATGCCGGCCTCCGCGACGATCTGCGCGGCCCGCGCCGACTGCCCGACGCCCTGCTCGTGGTCCGCCATCGTGATCTGGCCGGCCGCGCCGCCCAGCACCGAGGCCAGCACGACGAACAGCAGCCAGCCGAGGACGGCCGTCACGCGGTGCCGCGCGCTCCAGCCGCCGAGCGCGGCGGCGAGGTTTCGCTTCATGGGGGTTCCCCTGGTTAGGTCGTCTGCGGGGTGACACCCATTGACGCTAGGAAGCGCGCATCCGGCGGGACATGGCTCTAAACGGCGTTCCGGGGTGGACGTAGGTACACCCCAGGTTCGGTGTGCGGGCACACTGTGGACGTGGGTGCTCGCCAGAAGACTGGATTCCAGATGGCAGGTGAGCCTTGGAGGATCCAGTGAGCGGTGAATTGGTGAAGGAAACACGACTGCTGCGCCATGCGAGGGCGCCCTGGCGCGGACTGGCGCTGTGGATGCTGGCCGTGCCGGCGACGCTCGCCGGGCTCTGGTTCCTCACGGTCATCTCGATGATCACGAGCTTCATCGGGGTGCTGCTGTTCCCGTCCGCGACGATGCTCATGCGCACCCAGCTCGACGCCTACCGCGAGCGCATCAACAAGTGGACGGACGCCCGGATCGAGCGCCCGTACCTGCCCGAGCCGGAGCAGGAGCCCGGCCTGCACGGGATGTTCAAGCGGTTCATCGCGCTGATCTCCGACCCGGCCACCTGGCGCGACTACCTGTGGGTCGTCACCGACCCGTTCGTGGCGCTGTTCACCGCGGCGCTGCCCGGCCTGCTGATCATCTACGGGCTCTGGGGGTACCTGCTCGCCGCGTTCGCCGGGGACATGATCGGCCACTACGGCGGCAGCGACTGGTACGCCTACGTCCACATCACCGAGGGGTACGGCCGCGAGCCCGGCCGCGTCCTGTCCACCGTGGTCGTCGCCACCGCCTGCATCGCCCTCGGGTACGCGATCGGGCCGAAGATGATGACCGTGTACGGGCGCTGGGGCCGGACGATCCTCGGGCCGACGAAGAAGTCGCAGCTGGCGCTGCGCGTCCAGCACCTCACCGAGACCCGGTCGGAGGCCGTGGACGCGTCCGCCGCCGAGCTGCGCCGCATCGAGCGCGACCTGCACGACGGCGCGCAGGCCCGGCTCGTCGCGATGGGCATGACGCTCGGCGCCATCGAGCACCTCCTCGACAAGGACCCGCAGAAGGCGCGGCTGCTGCTCGCCGAGACCCGCGCGTCGTCGGCGAAGGCGCTGCACGAGCTGCGCGACCTGGTGCGCGGCATCCACCCGCCGGTGCTCGCCGACCGCGGCCTCGGCGACGCGGTGAAGGCGCTCGCGCTGGACCACCCGATGCGCGTCGAGGTCGAGGCCGACCTGCCCGGACGGGCCGAGCCGCCGGTCGAGTCCGCCGCCTACTTCGCGGTGTC
Organism: Actinomadura sp. NPDC049382; assembly: GCF_040677125.1. Taxonomy (NCBI): domain Bacteria; kingdom Bacillati; phylum Actinomycetota; class Actinomycetes; order Streptosporangiales; family Thermomonosporaceae; genus Actinomadura; species Actinomadura sp. NPDC049382. The sequence goes on along the minus strand of NZ_JBFARO010000011.1, from coordinate 95,554 downwards.
GGAGATCCTCACCAACGCCGCCAAGCACGCCGGCGCGTCCCGCGTCTGGATCGACCTGCGCTACGAGGGCGGGATGCTCCGCATCACGGTCACCGACGACGGGCGCGGCGGCGCCACCCTCGACGGCGGGACCGGGCTGCGCGGCATCGAGCGGCGCATCGGTACATTCGACGGCGTCCTCGCCCTCAGCTCGCCCGTGGGCGGCCCGACGATCGTGACGCTGGAGCTGCCGTGCGCGTTGTCCTCGCCGAAGACCTCGCCCTTCTGAGGGAGGGCCTGGTCAGCCTGCTGGAGACGCACGACTTCGAGATCGCCGCCGCCGTCGACAACGGCCCGTCGCTCCTGAAGGCACTGCTCGACCACCGCCCGGACGTGGCGGTGGTCGACGTGCGCCTGCCGCCGTCCTTCACCGACGAGGGCCTGCAGGCCGCGCTGGAGGCCCGCCGCCGGGTGCCGGGCCTGCCGGTGCTGGTGCTGTCGCAGTACGTCGAGCAGCTCTACGCCCGGGAGCTGCTCGCGGACGGCACCGGCGCCATCGGCTACCTGCTGAAGGACCGGGTGTTCGACGCGGCCCAGTTCGTGGACGCGGTCCGCCGGGTCGCGGCGGGCGGCACCGCGATGGACCCCGAGGTCATCTCCCGGCTCGTCGCGTCCAACACCCGCGACACCCCGCTGAGCCGGCTCACCCCGCGCGAGACCGAGGTGCTGGAGCTGATGGCGCAGGGGCGCTCCAACGCCGCGATCGCGGAGCGGCTCGTCGTCACCGAGCGGGCCGTCACCAAGCACACCGCCAACATCTTCACCAAGCTCGACCTGCCGGTGACCGGCGACGACAACCGCCGCGTCCTCGCCGTCCTCGCCTATCTGAACAAGTAGGGGGCGTTCTCCGCGCCCCGCCGGGGCCGTACCGGGTGGCATAGTCTGCTCCGCGAGACGGCCCCGGGAGGGCGCGATGACGGTGGTTCTGGTCCTGCTGTGCCTGGCGATCGCCGGGCGGGAGCTGTATCTGGCGTTCGAGCGCCGGCATTCCCCGGGCGCGCCGGAGATCGCCGACATCCGCACCCAGCTCCGCGCGCTCAAGGGCACCCGGGACGAGCTGGAGGGGTTCCGCGCCTCGCAGCGGGAGCGGCTCGACCGGCTCACCGCCGAGCAGGACCGCGACCGGGAGGCGCTCGGCGCCGCCGACACCCGGATCCGGTCGCTGATCTCGCAGATCAACGACCGGCTGCTGCCGGACGTCACCGCGCGGCTGAAGCAGCAGCGCGACGCCGCCGCCGAGCAGCGCGACGCCCTCGACCGGCTCGCCGCCGAGGTCGCGGTGCTGCGCGCGCACCTCGTCGGGCGGCTCGACCAGGCCGTGGCCGCCTCCCTCGGCGCCGAGCCCGCCGAGCTGGTCGCCGGGGCGCTCACCGCCGACCCGCCCGGCGCGCGGCCCGCGCTGGCCGGCCCGTACGAGCGGTTCGCCGAGCAGTACGGGCTGCGCGTCGAGCTGACCGACCGCGACCGCTACTACCTGTCCGGGCGCAGCCCGCGCGCGCTGGAGCGCGACTTCGTCGACCTCGTCGCCGCGCTGCGCGAGGACTGCCCGGAGACCACCGGCAAGGCCCGCGGCCTGCTGGGCGCGCTGCGCGGCGTCGACCGGGGCGGCGCGCAGATCGGGCCGCTCCTGATCGTCCGGACGCCGGACGCGCTCGTGTGCGGGGTCGTGCCGCTCGCCGAGCTGCGCCGGCCCGAGGGCGCCGTGCCGCTGGACGACCCGTCCGGCGCGGCGCGGCGCCTGCACCGGCTGCCGGAGGGCCGGTTCTGCGACCTGTCGGGCTGGTCCGCCGGCGCCCCGGCGGGGCTCAGCGAGTAGGGGCCGTCCAGGTGAACGCGGGCGCGCGGCGCTCCAGGAACGCGGCGATGCCCTCCTCGACCTCGCCGCTCGCCGCGACCTCCGCCAGCCACCGGTCCGTCTTCTCCCGGACGGGCCCGGCGGCGGCGATCGCGTCCACGATGTCCTTGGTGGCCTGCTGGGTGAGCAGCGACCGGGACGCGAGCGTCGCGGTGAACGCGGCGACCCGGTCGCGCAGGCCGCCCGCCGGGACGACCTCGTCCAGCAGCCCGATCCGCAGCGCGTGCCCGGTGCCGACGAGGTCGGCGGAGAACAGCAGGTACTTCGCGGCGGCCGGCCCGACGAGCCGGACCAGCCGCGCCGTCGCGCCCGCCGGGTAGACGATGCCGAGCTTGGCCGGGGTGATCCCGAACCGGGCGTCCTCGGCGGCGAAGCGCAGGTCGCAGGCCGCCGCGAGCTGGCAGCCGCCGCCGACGCAGTACCCCTCGATCGCGGCCAGCGTCGGCTTCGGGAACGCGGCGAGCGCCCGCTCGGCGACCGTCGACAGGTGCGAGTCGTCGTCGCGGTGGATGTCGTTCAGCTCGGCGATGTCGGCGCCCGCGCAGAAGTTCCCGCCCGCGCCGGTCAGCACCACGACCCGGACGGCCGGGTCCTTCGCGAGGGTCTCCAGGATGCCGGGCAGGGCCCGCCACATGTCCGCCGACATGGCGTTCCGCTTGGCCGGCCGGTCGATGGTGATCGTCCCGACGCCCTCGGCGACCTCGAAGTCAAGCCCGGCGGCCATGGTCCTCCCTCGCCCGGACGCCCCGCCCGGATGTCGTCGCGCCTCGACCCGGCTCATCGTACGGAGCGCGCGGCGCCCGGACGATCCCGGGGCGGCCGGTCCCGGCCGCGGACCGGAGCGCCGTCCGGGAACCTCAGGGCCGCTCGGGGAGTCATACGGTGCAATTGGCCGCCTCTGCCGTCGGGGGACGCGTACGGGCGGCCGCCGGCGGCGCCGCACGGCGCCGCCGCACCGGTACAGGGGGCTCGACCTTCATGAGGAAAATCGGCGGCGATCGGGGAATGCGCAACCCGCGTCGCGTGCTGTACTGTCAAGGCAGTGCCTTCGGATTCCGTGAATCGCCTCGAAGGCCCTCTCTTCCCCGCCCGGGCCATCTGAGCGCCCGGTGATCCTCCCGGTTCGGCGCGCGCACCTCGGCGTTCCGGACCGCCGCACAAGGGAGCCGACGTCAGCCCGGTGAACCGAGCTGCATCTCTCGCATTCCTCTCGCGTACGCGCCGCGGGTTCCGCCGCCGTACCCGGGAAACGACTCCAGGCGGCGCGGACCGCTCCGCGCGAGCCTGAGAAGGGACCCGCATGTCCACTTCCACCCTCACCTCCGAACCCGCGACCGGGCACACCGCCGCCGGTCGCCGGTCGCAGGCGCACACCGTGCCCGCGCAGAACGCCCGCAAGGGCGGCCAGCAGGCGCGGCGCACCGCCGACGACGGGCCCGCCGTCCCGTTCCACGGCCTCCTCGCCGTCCAGGACAAGCACGCCTTCGTCCGCACCTCCGGCTACCTCGCCGGGCCGGACGACGTGCACGTCTCCCTCGCCCAGGTCAAGGCGCACCACCTGCGCCCCGGCGACGTCGTCGCGGGCACCGCGAAGGCGCCGAAGTCCGGCCGGGAGAAGTTCGGCTCGCTCGCCCGCGTCGAGACCGTGAACGGCCTCCCGGCGGCCGAGGCCGCGAACCGCCCCGAGTTCGGCAAGCTCACCCCCCTGTTCCCGGACGAGCGGCTCCGCCTCGACACCGGCCCGCTCGCCACCCGCGTCATCGACCTGGTCGCGCCGATCGGCAAGGGCCAGCGCGGGCTCATCGTGTCGCCGCCGAAGGTCGGCAAGACGATGGTCCTGCAGGCCGTCGCGAACGCGATCGCGCAGAACAACCCCGAAGTGCACCTCATGGTCGTGCTCATCGACGAGCGGCCGGAAGAGGTCACCGACCTGCAGCGGACCGTGCGCGGCGAGGTCGTCCACTCGACGTTCGACCGTCCCGCGCAGGACCACACCGCGCTCGCCGAGCTCGCCGTCGAGCGGGCCAAGCGGCTCGTCGAGCAGGGCCACGACGTGGTCATGCTGCTCGACTCGATCACCCGGCTCGGCCGCGCCTACAACCTCGCGGCGCCCTCCAGCAGCCGGATCCTCGCCGGCGGTGTCGCGACGACCGCGATCTACCCGCCGAAGAAGTTCTTCGGCGCCGCCCGCAACATCGAGAACGGCGGCTCGCTGACGATCCTCGCGACCGCGCTCGTGGAGACGGGGTCCCGCATGGACGACGTCTTCTTCGAGGAGTACAAGGGCACCGGCAACATGGAGCTGAAGCTCGACCGGGGCCTCGCCGACCGCCGCGTCTTCCCCGCCGTCGACATCGAGGCGTCCGGCACGCGCCGCGACGAGCTGCTGATGTCCCCCGAGGAGCTCGCGCTCTCCTGGCGGCTGCGCCGCGCCCTGCAGGGGCTGGAGAAGCAGCAGGCCGTCGAGCAGCTCCTGGAGAAGATGAAGGGCACCTCGTCCAACGCCGAGTTCCTGCTCCGCCTCCAGCAGACCACCTGAGCCGCCGCCCCGGACTCGGAACGGAGGAGACCCCTCAGTCGCGCTCCTGCGCCTTCTCCTGCTTCTGGTGCTTCTTCGGCTTCTCCGGCCTGAACGACTCCAGGATCCGGTCGTAGAGCCGCTGGCCCGGCGTCCAGTCGGGATCGGGCGCGGAGAAGCAGAACTCGTACCCGGCCGCCCGGCTGCACAGCACGTGCCTGACGCCGTCGCCCGTGCCCGACCGCCAGGTGAACTCCCATTCGGCGCCGCCCGCGGCGACCTCGGGGGCGGGTTCCAGCCGCAGCCTGCGGTAGCCCGGGAAGCGGTGCTCCCCCACCGCCCGGTGCTCCTCGGCGCGCAGCCCCGCGAGCGGATCGCCCGGTGCCGGGGAGATGCGCAGGCCCCGTCCCGCCCCGGCGTCCTTCCAGGTCATCACGGCGCCGCTGCGCTCGGACTGCCAGCCCGCCGGCACCCGCACCGAGTAGGCGCCCGTCTCATGGTACTTCGCGGTCTTGGCGGTCACGCCCGCCGCCGGCCGCAGCGCCACCGCGTCGCTCTTGCCGATCGACGTCCAGCGGGCCGCCCAGGTGCCCGTGCCCGCCGCGAGGACGGCCAGCACCGCGACCCCGGCGACCGCCCCCGGCCGGAGCCGCCGCCCCCGGAACGACGGGGTCTTGAACGGGGTCTTGAACCGCGGAGTCTTGAACCGCGGAGTCTTGAACCACCGGCGGGAACGCGGCGAACCGCACGGCGCCTTCCCGCTGCGTAGCGTCCACGGGACGCGCGGCCCGCGGAGGGCCCGCCGCGCGGCCGGGACGCGCACCCGCTCGGGGCGCGGCGCCCGCGTGATGCCCGGCTCCGGGAGGTCGGCGACGACGTCCCGCAGCAGCTCCGCCGTGGCCTCGGCGGTCAGCCGCTCCTCCGGCCGCTGCCGCAGCAGCCCCTCGATGACGGGGGTCAGGGGGCCCGCCCGCGCCGGGCGCGCGTAGTCGCCCAGCATCACCGCCATCATCGACGCGAGGGCGTGGCAGCGCAGGAACGGGGCGAAACCCTCGACCGCCATGTAGAGCGTCGCGCCGAGCGACCACAGGTCGGACGCGGGCACGCTCAACTGCCCGTCGATGCGCTCCGGCGGAAGATAAGCGGGAGATCCCTCAATGCCCGCGGGCATTGTGTCGGCCAGCTCCCGGCCATTGTCCATTTGGACGGCGAGCCCGAAGTCGCTGAGCAGAACGCGGCCGTCGTCGCAGAGCAGCACATTGCTCGGCTTCACGTCGCGGTGCAGGATGCCCGCCTCGTGCGACGCCCGCAGCACCGACAGCACGGCGGCGCCGATCTGCGCCGTCCGCCGCACGCTCAGCGGGCCGTCCTCGATGACCAGCCGGTTCAGCGAGCACCCCGCCAGGAACTCCATGACGATCCAGGGCCGGCCGTCCTCCACGATCAGGTCGTGCACGGCGATCACACCGGGATGCCGCAGCGCGGCCGTCGCGCGCGCCTCCTGCAGCAGCCGCCGGCACAGCACCCTGCGCTCGCTCTGCGTGATGCGCGCCGGCAGGTGCACCTCCTTGACGGCCACGTCCCGGTCGAGCATCTCGTCGTAGGCGCGCCACACGGTGCCCATGCCGCCCCTGCCGACCACAGAGAGCAGGCGATACCGCCGCGCGAGCGGTATCGGCCGATCCCCATTCATGACGTGGTTATTCGCCGGAACGCGCTCAAGGCACGCTCCCTCGGCATCAATTGTTTTTTGACCGCGGTCCGGCGAGAAAAGCGCGCGCGGCCGTGGTATAACCGCGCGGGCCGCATTTACCGGCGCGGTGCCGTCAGCCGAGGACGGTGCGCGCCCACTTGTAGTCGGACTTGCCCACGGCCGTGCGCTGCACCTCGTCCACCAGGGTGATCTGGCGCGGGAGCTTGTAGCCGGCGAGCCGGCCCCGGCAGTGCTCGGTGAGCTGCTCCAGCGTGACGGTCGTGCCGGGGCGGGGCGCGACGACGGCGGCGACGCGCTGCCCGAACCGCTCGTCGGGCAGGCCGACGACGACCGCGTCGTACACGTCCGGGTGGTCCTTCAGCGCGACCTCGACCTCCTCCGGGTAGACCTTCTCCCCGCCCGTGTTGATCACGAGGGAGCCGCGCCCGAGCAGGGTGATCGTCCCGTCCTCCTCCAGGCTCGCGAAGTCGCCGGGGATCGACCAGCGGGTGCCGTCGGCGGCGGTGAAGAACGTCGACGCCGTCTTCTCCGGGTCGTTGTAGTAGCCGAGCGGGATGTGGCCGCTGCGCGCGAGCCTGCCGATCTCGCCGGGCTTGACCACGTTCAGGTCGTCGTCCAGGACGGTGATGCCCGGCTTCATCATGAAGCGGGCCGTCCCCTCCTTGGAGTCGACGGACGGGCCGCAGGCACCGGTCTCCGAGGCGCCGTAGTTGTCGAGGAACATGATGGTCGGCAGGTGCTCCCGGAGGGCCTGCTTGGCGCCCTCGGTGAGCGGCGCGCCGCCGGACGCGATCGCGATCAGCGACGACGTGTCGTACCCGCCGCCCGCCAGCGCCTTCGCGACGGGCCGCGCCATGACGTCGCCGACCAGCATCAGCACGTTCGCCTTCTCCTCGGCGAGGAGCCGCAGCGCCTTGTCGGCGTCGAACGCGTGGTCGGTGTAGAGGACGACCTTGGCGCCGGTGAACAGCCCCATGTAGGCGACCCACTGGCCGGCGCCGTGCATGACGGGCGCGCAGTCGAGGACGGCCATCCCCGGCTGGTCGGCGTTGGCGGCCAGCTCCTCGGGGCTGCCGATGGGGTCGCCGAGGACGTTCCCGCCGCCGAGCGCGCCGAAGAAGATGTCCTCGCAGCGCCACTCGACGCCCTTCGGGTAGCCGGTGGTGCCGCCGGTGTACATGATGTAGCGGTCGTCGCTGGAGCGCTCGGGGAAGTCGTCGCTCGGGTCGGCCGCCGCCAGCGCCTCTTCGTACTCGACGGCGCCGGGGATCTCGTCCGCCGAGCCGTCCTCCAGGACGACGATGTGCCGCAGCGCGGGCAGTTCCCCGCGGATCTCCTCCACCTTCGCCAAGAGCGAACGCTCCCCGATGAGCGCGACCGAGTCCGAGTCGGCGAGCACGTGGCGCAGTTCGGCGGCCACGTAGCGGTAGTTCACCGGGATCGGCACGGCGCGGGTCTTGAACGCGCCGAGCATCGCCTCGATCCACTCGGCCCGGTTGTAGGCGAGGATCGCGACGTGCTCGCCGGGCCGCACCCCGGCCGCCTCCAGATGGTGCCCGACCCGGCTCGCACGCTCGCTGAGCTGCCGGTACGTCCGCCGCTCGGTCCCCGCCACGAGGGCCGGACGGTCCGGTCCGGCGGCGGCCAGGATCTCGATCAGGTCGGCCAGGTTGTAGCTACGCGCCATGCCACGTCCTCGCGGGAGTCGGGGTGGGACCGATCCCGATCCTGCTCGTGGACGGCGCGTGAACTCAATGCCTATTGGCGTCTGGTCCAATGAGATGAGTCACATCCCACACCGCCTGATCCGGCCACGCGCGGGGTCCTTACACGGCTCTTATCTGGGTACCGGCATGCTTGGCCGTAACGATTCAGTATCAGACGGGGGTAGTGGTGAGCGCAGGCGCGATGGCGTGGACCCCGCCGACGTGGGAGGAGATCGTCAGCGAGCACTCGACGCGGGTGTTCCGGCTGGCGTACCGGCTGACCGGCAACCGGCACGACGCCGAGGACCTGACCCAGGACGTCTTCATCCGGGTGTTCCGCTCGCTGTCGTCGTACAGCCCCGGCACGTTCGAGGGCTGGCTGCACCGGATCACGACGAACCTGTTCCTCGACCGCGCCCGGCGCAAGCAGCGCATCCGGTTCGACTCCCTCGCCGACGACGCCGCCGAGCGCCTGCAGGGCCGCGAGCCGTCGCCCGCGCAGGCCTACGACGACCGGCACCTCGACGCCGACATCCAGCGGGCGCTGGACTCCCTCGCCCCCGAGTACCGCGCGGCGGTCGTGCTGTGCGACATCGAGGGGCTCTCCTATGAGGAGATCGCCGCGACCCTCAACGTGAAGCTCGGCACCGTCCGCTCCCGCATCCACCGCGGCCGCGGCCAGCTCCGCGAGGCCCTGGAGCACCGCCGCCCCGCCGAGTGCGCGCAGTGACGAGCATCACTAGTGACCGCTGAGTAACTTCCGGCCTACCCTGCGGCCGTGGACATCGTCTTCGACCGCCGCGGCGACGGCCCGCCCCTCGTCCTGCTGCACGGCATCGGGCACCGCCGCCAGGGCTGGGCGCCCGTCATGGACCTGCTCGCCGCCGAACGCGACGTCATCGCCGTCGACCTGCCCGGCTTCGGCGACTCCCCGGCGCTCCCGCCCGGCACCCCCTACACCCTCGACACCGCCATCGACGCCCTCGCGGCGAGCTTCGCGAAGCTCGGCCTCGACCGGCCGCACGTCGCGGGCAACTCGCTCGGCGGCCTGTTCGCGCTCGAAGCCGCCGACCGCGGCCTCGCCAGCTCCGCCACCGCGCTGTCCCCGGCGGGCTTCTTCAACGCCCTCGAACTCCGCTACGGCATGTCGGTGCTGCGCGCCTCGCGCCTCGGCGCCCGCGTCCCGGAGACCTTCCTCACCCGCCTGGCCCGCTCGCCGCGCCGCCGCACGCTCATGTTCGGCATGATCTACGGCCGTCCCGACCTGATGGACATCGACGCGCTCACCGGCGACGCCCGCGCCATGCGCGACGCCCCGGGCTTCGAACCCACCCTCCGCGCCGGCCGCACCACCCGGTTCCGCGGCTCCTGCGCGGACGTCCCCGTGACCATCGCCTGGGGCACCAAGGACCGCCTACTGCTGCGCAGCCAGGCCGTCCGCGCCCAGCGCCGGCTTCCGAACGCCCGCTTCGTCTGGCTGGAGGGCTGCGGCCACGTCCCCATGGCGGACGACCCGCCCCTGGTGGCCAAGATCCTCCTGGAGGGCAGCGCCCACCCCCTGAAGGCCCAGTCCGCCGCCTGAGCCCTGGCACGGCCGAGCGGTCACCGCGCTCGCGCTTCTATTCTAGTACTAGGATAGAAGCCATGGCCGCCGAGTTGACGCCCGCCGAGCTGACCCTGCTCGGCCTGCTGATGGAGAAGCCGAGGCACGGCTACGAGCTGGACGAGGTCATCAGCACCCGCGGCATGCGCGAGTGGACGGAGATCGGGTTCAGCTCGATCTACTACCTGCTGACCCGGCTGCGCGACCGCGGGCTGATCGCCGAGATCGACGCGGAGCGGCCGGCGCGGGGCAAGGCGCGGCGGGTGTACGGGCCCACGGCCGAAGGGCGCCGGGCGTGCGCGCGGGCAGCGGAGGCGGCAGTGGCCGAACTCCGGCCGGTGTTCCCGCCCGTCCTGGTCGGCCTGGCCAACCAGCCGGTCATCCCGCCCGAGCGGCTGCGGGCCGCGCTCGACCGGCGGGCGGCGGCCCTCGCGGAGAAGGTCGCCGAGATCGCGGCGGCCCGCGACACCCAGCCGTGGATGCCCGGCTTCGCCCGCGCCGTCTTCGACTACACGCTCGGCCAACTGACCGCCGAACAGCAGTGGCTGGCCGCCTACCGGGCGGAACTGGCCGACGACCCCCGCCAGGAAGGCGACGGCCATGACCCGCTATGACATCAAGCGAGAGCTCAAGCAGTGCTACGCGCCGAGGAACCGCGACTGGGCTCTGGTGGACGTGCCCGCGCAGCGGTTCATCGCCGTCGACGGCAGCGGCGACCCGAACACCAGCGCCGCCTACGCCCGCGCCGTCGAGGCGCTCTACACCGTCGCTTACACGATCAAGTTCGCGAGCAAGCGCACCCTCGACCGGGACTTCGTCGTCGGACCGCTCGAAGGGCTGTGGTGGTCCGACCGCCCGGAGGTGTTCACCGCCCGGGACAAGGACGCCTGGCAATGGCGGATGCTCATCAGCCAGCCCGACTGGATCACCGAAGACTTCATCGACGACGCCAAACAGACCGCCCTGGCGAAGAAGGGCCTCCCCGCCATCGCCGACGTCCGCTACGAGCCCATGCACGAGGGCCTCTGCGCCCAAGTCCTGCACATCGGGCCGTACGACGACGAGGGCCCCATCCTCGCCGAGCTTCACGGGGAGTACCTCGCGGCCAACAACCTGCGCATGACCGGGCACCACCACGAGGTCTACCTCGGCGACCCGCGCCGGAGCGCACCCGCCAAGCTCAGGACCGTCCTCCGGCAGCCCGTCGAGCGGGCGGACTAGGTCGCCAGGACCGTCCCGAGGACGACGAGGGCGACGCTGAGCAGGCCGATCGAGGCGCGCAGCATCCCGGCGTTGCGCGCTCCACCGCGCACGCGGGCCGCCAGCGAGGCGTCGTCCGGGTGGGCCAGGGCGTCGCGACGCAGGCGGGTCATCCGGCGCGCCTGAAGGACGCCGAAGGTGAGCACGGCGACGAGGGCGGCGGCCAGCACGGCGGTCGCGGTGAGGGTGCCGTCCCAGGGGCGGTCGGCGACCAGGGCCGCGCCGCTGCCGAGGGCCAGCACCAGCGCGCCGGTCCCCACACCCAGGTAAAGCCGGCCCAACGCGCGGAAGAACGCGACCCGGTCACCGGGACCGAGCGTCCGGACGCTGACCCGCGCGACCACGCCGATCGCCACGAACCCGCCGACCCACACGGCCGAGGCGAGGACGAGGACGCAGGCGAGAACGACCTCGACTCCATGAGACATGTGCACCCGCCAGGCTTCCGCGCTGAGACCACCTATTTCTCACTTTTTTACAAGAACCACTGTGTAAATACAAGCCGGAAGCGGTGTGGCCCCGCTCGCTCTCCCGGAGCGAGCCGCGTTTTCGGACGGACGGGGCCGGGAGTTCCGGGATGGCCGTGAAGGCGGGGCGGAGTGGCCACATGTGGACTCCGACATATGACACAAACAGGCATATATGTCTCATGATCGACCACAAGTGTGCACTCACCAATGAGAGGGTGCCGGGCCGGCGTGGCCCGGCACCCTTCTCGGGGGTGTGTCAGCCGGTCACCGGGAGGTCGCCGGTCACCGGGGTCGGGACCGGGGCCGGGCTGGACGGCGCCGACGGGGCGGGCGCCGGGGTCTCCGACGGCGGACCGCTCGGCTTGCCGGGCTGCTCGGGCTCGCCGGGCTTCCCGGGCTTGCCGGCCTTGCCGCAGGTCACGGACGCGATGCTGAGCGTCTGCGTCTTGCCGGCCAGCGTCGCGACCACCTCGATCGCGGTGATCGTGAGGCTGCCGTCCTTGTCCTTGACGTGCTTGTTCAGCGTGATCGCGGCGGTGCCGAGGCCCTTCAGGTCGGCGTTGATCGTGGTGTTGGGCGTCGCGCCGAGCTTCAGCGTCCGGCCGTTGAGCGTCGCCTTCGTCAGGTGCGAGACACCGTTGCCGTTCTCGCACTTGGCCGTCACGGCGTGCGCGGCGAGCCCGATGCGGGGCACCTTCAGGTCCGCGACGGACGCGCGGCCGTGGCCGGACCAGGCGGCGACGTTCAGCAGGCCCGCCTCCACGAGGGGGTTGGCGGGCAGTTCGGCGAGGCTCTTGCGAGCCGGCTGCTGCGCGGACGACGTGACCGTCGGGGTCGCCGGGATCGCGACCGGGCCGGTCGCGGCGACGGCGGTGGCGGAGCCGGTGCCGCCGCTGGTGGCGGACGCGGCCGGGGCCAGGCCGAAGGGCAGGGCCAGCGCGCCGGCGACGGCGACGGCCTTGGTGAGTGACGGCAAACGCACGGTTTCTCCTCAAGTTGGGGGTGCAACGGGACCGGCCTCGCGGCCGGAGGTCTGGGTCAGACGGTGACGAGCACGGGGGTGCCGAGCGGCACCTTGGCCAGCCGCTTCAGCGCGTCCGCCGGGACGCGGACGCAGCCGTGCGTGACGGCCTTGCCGAAGACGTCCTTGGACGGCCAGCCGTGGAAGGCGACCGTGCCGGGCCCTCCGCCGAAGGTGTCGAGCGTGTCGGAGTGCGCGCCGACCGGCAGGATCAGCGGGCTGTAGGTCGGTTTCGCGGGGGCGAGGGAGGCGAGCATGAACGTCCGGCCGGTGGGGGTGGGCGTCTTCGGCGCGCCGACGGCCACGGTCCAGGCGCCGACCTTGCGGCCCGCGTCGTAGAGGGCCATCTTGCGGTCGCCGAGGTCGACCTTGACGACGTGGCGGCTGCGCGCGGCCTTCAGCCCGGTGTCGGGGATCCAGCCGGTCACGCCGTTGGGGCGGCTCGGCAGCAGCACGCGCCGCCAGCCGGGCCGGGACTCGACGACGGGCACCCAGGTGGGGCCCTTCAGCTGGGTGCTCGGCAGTTCGGCGACGGCGGGCGCGCCGGGCTTGGCGGAGATCGGGGTCGCGGCCTCGGGGTGCACCACCGTCCCGTCGCCCGCGGTGGCCGCGGTGTCCGTCGGCAGGTCGTCGAGGGTCGTGTAGGTGGTCGCCTGCGGCAGTGCGGTGGCGCCCTTGGCCGGGGCGGCCTTCGCGGGTCCGGGCTCGCTGCCGCCGCCGCAGCCGGTGACGAGCAGGGCCGCCGCCAGCAGGACGGCGGGGACCGCGGCCCCGGCCGCCGGCAGGGCGGCGCGCGGTGGTGCATCGCTCACGAAGACTCCAAGTGATCCCGCCGGAGGGACTCCGGCTCGCCTCTGTGCCCGCTGATTACGCATGAGGCGCGCCGGAGGTTGCACGCCGTGTGGACCGAGTTGCGGTGGGTGAACCACCCCTCCCCGGCGGGCCACCGCGCGGGCGTGGAACAATCCGGGATTGACAGGTGTTTGAACCCTCAACTAACCTTCGACGAGTCGTTGAAGTTTCAAGCAACCACCTCTACGGGAGTCACCATGAGCATCGCCGCCGTCGCCCCCGAGCTGACCGCCGGGACCTGGAACATCGACCCCGGGCACTCCGAGGTCACCTTCGTGATCCGGCACCTGATGACCAAGGTGCGCGGCACCTTCACCGAGTTCACCGGCTCGGTGCAGCTCGCCGAGGAGCTCAGCGAGTCGACCGCGACCGCCGAGATCCAGGTCGGCTCGCTCGACACCCGCAACCCCGACCGGGACGCGCACGTGCGCACCTCCGACGTCCTCGACGTCGAGAAGTTCCCCACCATGACCTTCGCGACCAAGGGCGTGCGGGCCGAGGGCGGCGAGTACTTCCTCGACGGCGACCTGACCATCAAGGGCGTCACCCGCCCGGTCACCCTGTCCGTGGAGTTCAACGGCGTCGCCGAGGACCCGTGGGGCGGGACGCGCGCCGGGTTCTCCGCCGAGACCTCGATCAACCGCAAGGACTGGGGCATCGAGTTCAACGTCCCGCTGAAGGGCGAGAAGGCCCTGCTCAGCGACAAGGTCGACATCCAGCTGGAGATCCAGGCCGTCCGCGCCTGAGCGTCCCCGCACACCCCCGCTTCAGCGAGAAGGGCCGTCCGGTTTCGGGCGGCCCTTCTCGCGTCCCTGCGGCGGGACGAGCGGCAGCCGGAGCGCGAACCGGGCCCCGGCGGCGCGGTGGTCCTCGATCCGCAGCGTCCCGCCGTGCGCCCGCGCGATCTCGCGGGCGATCGCGAGGCCGAGGCCGGTGCCGCCGGCGTCCCGGCTGCGGGCGGTGTCGAGCCGGGTGAAGCGCTGGAAGACGCGCTCCCGGTCGGCCGGCGGGATGCCGGGCCCGTCGTCGGTGACGGCGAGCAGCGCCAGCCCGCCCTCCCGGCGCACCTCCACCGTGATGGACGACCCGGCGAACCGCTCGGCGTTGTCGAGCAGGTTCCCGAGCAGCCGGACGAGCTGCATCCGCACCCCGCGCACCGGGACGCCCGCCGACAGCTCCGTGGCGATCCGCACCGGGAACGTGCGGCGGCGCAGCTCCGCGCCGGTGAGCGCGGCCAGGTCGATCGGCTCCTGCACCGCCGTCCCGCTCGTGCCGATGCGGGCGAGCAGCAGCAGGTCGGTGACGATCGACTCCAGCCGGTCGATGTCGCGCAGCGCCGACCGGACGACCTCCCGCAGGTCGGTGTCGTCGGGGTGCATCGCGGCGTCCTCCAGGTTCGCCCGGAGGCCGGCGATCGGCGTGCGCAGCTCGTGCGAGGCGTCGGAGGCGAACTGGCGCTGCCGCGCGACCGCGCGCTCCAGCCGGTCGAGCGTCGCGTTCGCGGTGCGGGCGAGCTGGGCGATCTCGTCCTCGCCGGGCGGCTGCGGGACGCGCCGGCTGAGGTCGGTGGCGCCGATCTCGGCGAGCTGCGCGCGGATGGCCTCGACCGGGCCGAGGGTGCGGCCGACGATCCGCCAGGTGACCCACGCGACGCCCCCGGCGAGCAGCAGGACCGCGGCGCCGAGCACCCCCTCCAGCACCCCGTTCACCAGGTAGGACGGCAGCCGCTCCGCGGCGTAGACGACGACGGAGTCCGGCGCGGTGCTGACCCGGATCGCCTCGACGACGTAGCAGTCCCGGCGCGGCCAGGCGCCGTCGCACACGGTGAAGTCGCGGACGCGCAGGTTGCTCGACGGCCAGAGTCTGCTCACCGGCGGGCGGCGCGCCGCGCCGGGGGTGGCGTTCGTCACCCGCCCGCCGGGCTCGACGACCTGGATGAGGAGGCGGCCCCCGGTGTCGTCGGGGATCGCGCCCTCCAGCGAGCCGTCGCGGACGCCACCGCTGACCCGGCGCGCGTCCACCTGGGTCTGCCGGAGGAGATCGGCCTTGACGTCGACGCGCACGGCGACGTCGACGCCGGCCGCCGTGATGCCGAACACGAACGCGGCGATGACGGCGGCGGCGAGCGTGTCCCGGGCCCGGATGGACCGGGGGCGCATGCGCATGGTCCCTCCCGGGGAGACACGTTATCCATCGCTCACCGACGGGGAGTCCCACCATGGATGCCGGGTTTTCGCCTTCGCTTACCGGGACATCCCGTTTTATGACGGTTCCTCCGAAGCACAGGGACGGACACATGGGCAGGGACGTGGCTTCGGTCACCATCAGCGGCGAGGACCGGCGGCGGTATCGCGACAAGGTGCGCAGGTGCCTCGACGTGCTGGCCCGCATGCTGGGCGAATCCCAGTTCGACTTCGAACGCCCGCACATCGGGCTGGAGATCGAGCTCAACCTGATCGACGCGCTCGGCGACCCGCTGATGCGCAACGCGGACGTCCTCAAGGCGATCGCCGACCCGGCCTGGGCGACGGAGCTCGGCCAGTTCAACCTGGAGATCAACATCCCGCCGCGCGAGCTCGGCGGGGAGAGCACCGGCGAGCTGGAGGCCGAGGTCCGCGACCACCTCCGGCACGCCGACGACCGCGCCACCGAGGTCGGCGGCCGGCTCCTCATGATCGGCATCCTGCCGACCCTGCGGCGCACCGACATCGGCGAGGAGACCCTCTCCGCCAACGCCCGCTACAAGATGCTCAACGACCAGATCTTCGCCGCCCGCGGCGAGGAGATGCGCATCGCGATCGACGGGCGCGAACCGCTGCGCATGCACGCCGACACGATCATCCCCGAGGCCGCCTGCACCAGCGTCCAGTTCCACCTCCAGGTCAGCCCCGACCAGTTCGGCGCGTACTGGAACGCCGCCCAGGCCATCGCCGGCCCCCAGGTCGCGATGGGCGCCAACTCCCCGTTCCTGTTCGGGCACCGGCTCTGGCACGAGACCCGGATCACGCTGTTCGAGCAGGCCACCGACACCCGCCCCGACGAGCTGAAGACGCAGGGCGTCCGACCCCGGGTCTGGTTCGGCGAGCGCTGGATCACCTCCGTCTTCGACCTGTTCGAGGAGAACACCCGCTACTTCCCGTCCCTGCTGCCGCTGTGCGACGACGAGGACCCCCGCGAGGTGCTGGACGACGGCCGCATCCCCGAACTCGGCGAGCTCACCCTCCACAACGGCACGATCTACCGCTGGAACCGCCCCATCTACGCGGTCGTGAAAGGGCGCCCGCACCTGCGCGTCGAGAACCGGGTGCTGCCCGCCGGGCCGACCGTCGCCGACGTCGTCGCCAACGGCGCCTTCTACTACGGCGTCGTCCGGATGCTCGCCGAGGCCGACCGCCCCGTCTGGACCCGGATGTCCTTCGCCACCGCCGAGGAGAACCTGCACCGCGCCGCCCGCGACGGCCTCGACTCGACCCTCTACTGGCCCGGCATGGGCGAGGTGCCCGCCGCCGAACTCGTCCTCCGCAAGCTGCTGCCGCTCGCCCACGAGGGCCTCGACCGGTGGGGCGTCGACCCCGCCCGCCGCGACCGGCTCCTCGGCATCATCGAGCGGCGCTGCGTCACCGGGCAGACCGGCGCCGCCTGGCAGATCGCCACCGTCAACGCCATCGAGGAGTCGTCGGGCACGTCCCGCCACGACGCGCTCCGCATGATGACCCGCTCCTACGCCGAGCACATGCGCGCCAACACCCCCGTCCACCTGTGGCCCACCGGGCCCTGATCTTCACGGCACCTCCACATTCCACGCCCTGCGCACGCATACCGGGCTCTTAGAGTCTGGTCCCGTGACGGGTAACGAGACTCGCGTCCTCGTGGTCGAGGACGAGCCGACGATCGCGCGCGCCGTGGCGGACCGGCTGGCCGCCGAGGGCTTCGGCGTGGAGACCGCCGGCGACGGACCCTCGGCGGTCGAGCGGGCGCGCGCGTACGAGCCGCACCTCATCGTGCTGGACGTGATGCTGCCCGGATTCGACGGCCTCGAGGTGTGCCGCCGCGTCCAGGCCGAGCGTCCCGTGCCGGTGCTCATGCTGACCGCGCGCGACGACGAGACGGACCTCCTCGTGGGCCTCGGCGTCGGCGCCGACGACTACGTGACCAAGCCGTTCAGCATGCGCGAGCTGGTCGCGCGGATCCGGGCGGTGCTGCGGCGCGTCGAGCGGCCCGCCATGGAGCCCGCCGACGGCGCCGTGCGCGTCGGGGCGCTGGAGATCGACGAGCGCGCCCGCCGCGTCCGCCGGGACGGCCGCGAGGTGCACCTCACCCCCACCGAGTTCGACCTGCTCACCTGCCTGCTGCGCAACCGCGGGGCGGTGCTGACCCGCGCCGTCCTGCTGGAGCAGGTGTGGGACTGGGCGGACGCCTCCGGGACCCGCGTCGTCGACAGCCACGTGAAGGCGCTGCGCCGCAAGCTGGGGCAGGAGCTGATCCGCACGGTGCACGGCGTCGGCTACAGCCTGGAGCCGGCGCCGTGACCCCGATCGTCCACCGGCTGTGGGCGCGGCTGCCCCGCCCGCTGGACCCGCTCCGGTCGATCAAGGTGAAGTTCGGCGTCGTGGTCGTCGTGACCGCGTGCGTCGCCGTGCTGATCGTCCTGTGGGGGTACCCGATGGGGTTCCGCGCGCGGCAGACGATGCCGGTCGGCGTGCTGATCTCCCTCGTCGTGATACAGCTCCTCGCGCACGGGATGACGGCGCCGCTCCGGGAGATGACGGCGGCGGCGCGGGCGATGGCGCGCGGCGACTACAGCCGCCGGGTGCGGGCCACGTCGCGGGACGAGGTCGGCGAGCTGGCGCAGGCGTTCAACCGGATGGCCGCGGACCTCGCCGAGGTGGAGCAGCAGCGCCGCGACTTCGTCGCGAACGTCTCGCACGAGCTGCGCACCCCGATCAGCGCGCTGCGGGCCGTCCTGGAGAACGTCGCGGACGGCGTCACCCCGGCGACGCCCGACGTCCTCGAGACCGCGCTCGACCAGACCGAGCGGCTCGGGCGGCTCGTCACCCAGCTCCTCGACCTGTCGCGCGTCGAAGCGGGAGCGGCCGTCCTCGACCTCGCCGACATCGACGTGGCCGAGTTCGTGGACGGCGTCATCGCCGAGGCCCGCGCCGGGCACCCGGAGGCCGTGTTCGCGACGGACGTCGCCCCCGACCTGCACGCCGTCGCCGACCGCGACCGGCTCCACCAGATCGTCGCGAACCTGCTCGACAACGCCGCCCGGCACGGCCCGGACGGCCGCCCCGTCACCGTCACCGCGCGTCCCGCGAACCTTCCGGGCGGATTGATCATCGAAGTGGCCGATGAGGGACCCGGCATTCCACCCGAAGAGCGGGCCCGCGTGTTCGAACGCTTCTCCCGCGGCACCGCGTCCGGCACCCGCGCCGGCACCCCCGGCGGCGGCACCGGCCTCGGCCTCGCCATCGCGAACTGGGCCACGGACCTGCACGGCGGCGACATCACCGTCCTGGACACCCCGACCGGCTGCCGCATCCGCGTCCTGATCCCCCCGACGACCGGAGACCCCAGATGACCCAGACCCCCGAGGACCCGCCCGAACCGGCCGACAAGCCAGAACCGCCCGACGCGCCCGAACCGGCCGACAAGCCCGCCCCGAAGCCGGAGCCGGGCGGGACGGCGGGCTTCCCCCCGCCGCCCGTGGCGGGCGGGTTCGTGCCGCCCGGCGCTCCGCCTCCGCCGGGCGCGATGCCCTACCCGCCGTACCAGCGGCGGCCGGGGCAGCCGGTCTACGGGCCGCAGGGCGGGTTCGCGGGGCCGCCGCTCGTGTACGCGCCCACCAAGCTCGAAAAGGCGCTGAAGGCGTGGAAGCGGCCGGCGCGGCCGATGGCGCCGTCGCTGCTGGCCGGCATGCTGATCGCCGGAGCGATCGGGGCCGTCACGGTCGGGCCGCCGCTGCGGGAGGGGCGGTTCGGCGTCGGCGCCGTCATCGCCGCCGTGGCCGTCGCGTACGTGGCGGCGGCGTCGGCGTGGTCGGCGGGACGGATGGTCCGCCCCGGCTCCGGGAAGCGGCGGCCGCGGGTCAACCGGACGGCGATCGTGTTCGGGCTGCTCTCCCTCGGCCTGGCCTCGACCGTCGCGCTGCGGGAGGCGGAGTGGGTCGTCGTGCCCGCGCTGCTGCTCGCCGTCGCCGTCGGGTCGTACGCGGCGTCCGGCGGGCGGTCGTGGGCGGAGGTCCTGCTCGGCGGGCTCGCGGTCGTGCCCGCGGGCGGCGCCATGCTGCCCTGGGTCGCGGAGAGCGCTTACGGGACGGTCACGTCCGACAAGAGCAGGGCGTGGCCGGTCATCCGGACGTCCCTCATCGCGGGCGGGCTGATCGCGGTGTTCGGCGCGCTGTTCGTCGGGGCGGACGCGGCGTTCGGCAGCCTCGCCTCGGGCCTCGTCCCCGAGGTGTCGCCGTTCTCGGTGGTCGTCTACGGGGCCGCCGGCGTCGTGACGATGGCGCTGGCGTCCGCCGGGGCCTACCTCGGGCAGGCGCCGCCGCCGCTGCGCATGCTGGCCCCCGGGCGCGGCAGGCCCGCCGGGCGCTGGTCGTGGGCGGTGCCGATCGCGGCGCTCGACCTGCTGTTCCTGCTGTTCTGCGCGATCCAGGCCGGGGTGTTCCTCGCCGACGACAAGGACGAGCTGCTGCGCTCGACCGGCCTCACCTACGCCGAGTACGCGCGGCAGGGGTTCTTCCAGCTCGTCGTGGTGACCGTGCTGGTGCTCGTGGTCGTCGCCGTCGCGAAGCGCTACGCCCCGGACGGGGGCCGGGGCGACGACGTGACCGTCCGGGTGCTGCTCGGGCTGCTGTGCGCGCTGACGCTCGTCGTCGTCGCGGTCGCGCTGCGCCGCCTCTACCTGTACGAGGAGACGTTCGGCTGGACGCGGCTGCGGCTGTGGGTGCACGCGTTCGAGCTGTGGCTCGGCCTCGTCGTGGTGCTGGTGGCCGTCGCCGGGGTGGTGCGTGGGCGCGTCCCCTGGCTGCCGCGCGCGGTCGCGGGCAGCGGCGCGGCGGCGATGATCGCCCTCGCGCTGCTCAACCCGGACGGGTTCATCGCCGAGCACAACGTCGCCCGGCACGCCGAGACCGGCAAGATCGACGTCCCGTACCTGCGGGACCTGTCCGCCGACGCGGTGCCCGCCCTGGACCGGCTGCCGGAGCCGCTCCGGACGTGCGCCCTGCGCGAGATCGCCTACGACCTGGACCAGGACGAGCCGGCGATGAGCGCCAACCTCGCGCGGGCGCGGGCCAGGAAGATCCTGGAGCGGCGCCCGGCCGACGGCTCGGTGGACTGCTTCAGCTCGTCTCGTCCATCGTGAGCAGGGCGTAGGCGGCGAGCGTCGAGTCGTCGGTGATGCGGCCCGCCCTGATGAGCGCCTTGAACTCGTCCCTGGACACCCACTTCTGCCGCATGTCCTGCTCTTCGGGCTCCCGGTCGGCCTCCCCGGCCGCGAGGTCGGACGCGACGAAGATGTCGAAGCCCTGGCCGCTCGTCCCGTGCGAGCAGTTCAGGTGGCCGAGGTGCCGCAGCGTGCCGGCGCGCAGGCCCGTCTCCTGGGCGAGTTCGAGGCGGGCGAGCTCCTCCGGGTCGGCGGCCTGCCGGCCGGGGAGCGAGCCCTGCGGGAAGCTCCAGGTGCGCCTGCCGATCGGGTACCGGTACTCCTCGACGAGGTGGAAGCCGCCGTCCTCGACGGGGATGACCAGCACGAAGTCGGGCTTGTCGACGACGCCGTAGATGCCGCGCGAGCCGTCCAGGCGCTCGACCTCGTCCTCCCGGACGACCATCCAGGGGTTCTCGTAGACGATCCGCGAGGCGACCTGGCGGACTGCGGGCTCTTCGGTCATGTCAGGCTCCCGACCCGTAGCGGTAGACGAGTTCGTGGCGGTCGCCGACCACCACCCGGTGGGTGACCTCGACGACGCGGTCGCCCTGGTCGTAGGCGCGCCGCCACAGCGTGAGGACGGGCTGGTCCGGGCCGATGCGCAGCGTCTCCTGCTCGTCCGCGCGGGGCAGCCGGCACGTCACGGTCTCCTCGAAGGTGATGCGGTGCCCGGCCTCCTCCAGCCGCGAGTAGATGCCGCCGGGCCCGGTGTTGACCTCCAGCAGCACCGGGATCTGCTCGACGATGGGCCAGATCACCCAGGTCGTCGCCGTCTGGACGGGCGGCTCCCCCTCCACGCCCTGGACGCGCGCCCGCTCCAGCACCCGCGTCCCGACGGGGACGTCCAGCCGGGGCGCGAGCCGCTCGCAGGCGCGGATCTCGGACACGGTCGTACGGGTGAACGGGCGGCGCCCGCCCGTCTGCGCCGACACGTGGAAGCCGCGCCACTCGCCGACCTGCCGGGTGATGTCGGCCGCCGCGCGCCGCACCCGCGGCGCGGTGCGGACCTGCGCGCCCGCGCCGTGCCGCAGCTGGACCAGGCCCGACTCGGCGAGGATCCGCAGCGCCCGCCGCACGGTGGACCGGTCGGCGCCGAACTCGTCCGCCAGCCGCCGCTCGGACGGCAGCCACGACCCCGGGTCGAGCTCGCCCTCGACGATGCGGGCGGCGAGCGCGTTCGAGATCACCTGTGCCTTCGTGGGGGGTCGCGGCATACCAGATCAGATCCTGCTCCGGGTCGGTGCGTTGACCTCACACCGTACAGATCCCACCCGTCCCGGCGGCCTTTTGGGGTTCTGCGGAACGCGTTGTGGGCGGTGCTTGGTAGTCCTATGGTAGACCTACCATAGGCCGACCGAGGGAGCCCCGGACCATGTCGGTGACCATGTGCATGCCCGGATGGCGCAGCGAACGCTCGGACGAGGGGCTGCGCGCCACGAGGGTCACCCGGCTGTCGGACTACCAGCTCGTCAACGGCTGCCTGGAGGAGATCCACGCGACGGACGAGGGCGAGCTGTGGCTGCTGTGCGACGCGCAGACCCGGCTCGCCGAGCGCGTCGCGACCGCCGAGCGGCTGCGCTCCCTCCGCCGCGTCTAGCACGGCGGAGGGCACGGCCGGGGTCAGCTCCGGCGGAAGCTGACCACCTCGCCGGAGTCGCCGACCGCCTCGCGGGACGGCGTGATGATCCGCTCGCCCGCGTTGTCGGCGAGCAGCGCGCGGGCGCGCAGCACGATCTCCAGGTCGAAGCGCAGGTCCGGGTCGAGCAGCTGGTCGCCGAACAGCTCCTCCAGCTGGCGCAGCCGGTACCGGACGGTCTGCGGGTGGACGTGCAGCCGCATCGCGACCTCGTTGGCGTTGCGGCCCGACTGGAGCCAGGCGAGCAGCGTCTCGGCGAGCCGGTCCTGCTGGCTCGGGCGCAGGTGCGCCAGCGGCGCGAGGCGCAGGTCGGCGAGCGAGGTGATGAGGCCCTCGTCCTGGAACAGGATCAGCGTGGACATGTGCTCCACGCTGCGGATCACGCCGCTCTCCGCCTCGATGACGCCGCGCTGGACGAGCGACAGCGTCTTGCGCGCCCACTGGATGGACCGCGCCGCCTCCATCAGCGGGACGGTGGGGCCGACGACGGCGAGCGTCCCGGACAGGGCGCGGTCGACGAGCTTCGCGCGGCCGGGGCCGTCCGGGTCCGGGATGATCAGGCTGGGGGTGCGGCGGGTCAGGTCGGCGAGGACGTCCGGCGGGAACGCGGGCTGCCGGGCGTCCTGGTGGTGCCGGCCGAGCGCGACCGCCGCGACCGTCCGGGGGACGGGCCAGTGCGCGGCGGCGGCGAGGTCGGCGATGGCCTCCTGCGCGGCCGGCGGGTCGGCGAACAGCAGGTCGAGCAGGCGCTTGCGGCGGCGCTGCATCTCGCCCGCGACGGCGGCCTTGGCCTGCGAGAAGCCCTCGGCGGCGGCGTGCGCGAGCTCGTCCTGGAACTGCATCAGCACCTCCCCGACGGCGCCGAGCGTGCGGGGGGAGACCTTCAGCGCCTCGGCGCCCTCGGTCATCCGGCGCCAGGCCACCATGCCGCCGACCCGCATCGCGGTCTGCATGGCGTCGAGGCTGCGGCCCTCGCCGGCCTCGCCGCGGCCGATGGCGCGGAAGAAGTCGGTCACGGGCGCGGGGTCGTGCGCCGGGTCGCCCACCCGGTCGACGAAGAAGTGCAGCACGCGCTCGACGGCGAGGCGCAGGGTGCCGGAGTAGGAGCCGTCCCCGGGGCGGTCGTACTCCCTGACGCGCGTCTGGATCTCCAGGATCATGTCGTCCGCCACCTCGTCGAGGTGCGGCCTCATGTGATCTGCCAGTTCCCTCGGCAGATCCGCCCACGGGCGCCCATTAGTGGTCGAACCGTCGTTCGCCACAGATTCTCCCCCTCCTCGTCCCCCAGCGTTGCGCGCCGTACACGGGGGGTAATTAATTACTTATGAGACCTATGTGGGGCAAATCATGACCCGTGGCGAGCCTGGGCGCAAAGTCTAGGTCGACATTCGACCAGCTTCGGCCGACCGAATGACCGAGATTCGACAGGTCCGAGAACCCCCGCCGAAGACCTGTCACCCCCGGCGCCGTCCGTCACTCTCAGTCACCCCTGTTCCGGCAAGTACTTGACGCATCGGAAAGTAGAAAGTACTTTCTTCATCGGAAAGTACTTCTTGAGCCAGCAGGAGCCCCCCATGAGCGACCAGTTCACCGACGCCGCCGAGGCCCTCGCCGCGATCGAGCGGACCCAGCAGCGCGCCTACGCCGACCAGCGGCTGCCGGTCTGGTACCTCCCGGGCGTCATCGGTCTCGGCACGGCCGCCGCGGTCGGCAGCGAGCTGGACGGCGCCGCCCAGGTCGGCCTCACCGCCGCCGCGGTCGCCGGGCTCCTCGGTCTCGTCGCCGCGCTGTCCGCCCGCACCCGCATCAAGTTCCGGCCGCACACCTGGACGCCGAAGGCCGGTGCCCTGATGGCGCTGTGGATCACCTCGATCTTCGTGGTCTGGGGCGTCGTCCCGCCCCTCGCCGGCCTGGTCACCGACTCGGGCGTCTGGCAGAAGGCCGTCGCGGGCGTCGTCGCCGCCGCCTACAGCGCGGCGACCCTCCGCCGCGCGGAGACCATGGTGTTCGCGCGGCTCGCCGGGAAGGTCGCCCGATGAACCTCGACCCGGTGATCCACACCCCCGCGCGGCTGCAGATGGTCTCCCTGCTGGCGACGGCGACCGAGGCCGAGTTCGGCTTCGTCCGCGACAGCCTCGGGCTGAGCGACTCGGTGGTGTCCAAGCACGCGAGCGCGCTGGAGAAGGCCGGCTACGTCGAGATCCGCAAGGGCTACGTCGGCAAGCGCCCCCGCACCTGGTTCAAGCTCACCCGCGAGGGCCGCCGCGCGTTCGACGAGTACGTCGCCACGCTCCAGCGGATCGTCGGCCGTCCCCTCGCCGACACCCCGGCCGAGGACGACCGCTGATCGGGCGGGCCGCCGGAGAAAGCGGTCCGCCCGAGACATAGCGGCGCGCGACCGGAGGCGTCTGAAGGGGGACAGCAATCCGGAGGTGACGATGGACGACGCAGCGGAGCGGCGTTTCCGCGAGTTCGTCGAGACGAGGTCGGTGGCCCTGATGCGGCTGGCGTACCTGCTCGCGGGAGGCGACCAGCACGCGGCCGAGGACCTCCTGCAGACCGCGCTCGCCAAGACCGCGGCGCGCTGGGGCAGCGTCGACAACCCCGAGCCGTACGTGCGGCGGACGATGTACCGCCAGCAGGTCAGCAACTGGCGGCGGACGCGGCGGCGGCGCGAGACCCAGGTCGGCGTGCTCCCCGACCGGGCCGGGCTGGACGCCGCGTCGGCGGTCGATCTGAAGCTGACCGTGCGGACGGCCCTGGCCCGCCTCACGCCCAAGCAGCGCGCGGTACTGGTCCTGCGGTTCTTCGAGGACCTGCCCGAGGCGGAGGTGGCGCGCATCCTCGGCTGCGGCGTCGGCACGGTGCGCAGCACCACGCACCGCTCGCTCGCCAGGCTGCGCGAACTCGCCCCCGAACTGAACGCACTGGAGCCGGAGGAGGCCCGCCGATGAAGCCGGACACGATCGTCAAGAGCGCGCTCGACGAGTGGGCGGGCGAGGCGCGCGTCCCCGCCGGGCTCGCCGACCGCGCGCTGCGCCGCCGCGCCCGCCGCCGCACCGTCAAGGTCGCCCTGTTCGGCGGGACGAGCGCGCTCCTCGCCGGGGCGACCGCCGTCGCGCTCGTCGCGGGCGGTGCCACGGGCGGCGGCCCGGACCGGCCGGAGGTCGCGTTCGAGCCGGTGTCCCTGTCGTCGGACACTTCGCTGCGGACGGACCTCGGCAGCGCGTTCCCCCGCCGCCTCGTCGCCGCGGGGCACACGGCCGTGGCCGCCTACTACACCACCAACGCCGGCATGAGCCGCGATGCCGGCACCGTCCGCCGCACCTGGCACCTCTACAACCCGTCGACGGGCGAGTACGAGCGGACGCGGTGGACGTACCTCAGCGTCGCGCCCGGCATGCAGCGCGCGGCCGTCCTGCAGGGCCCGCTGCCCGCGAGCAAGGTCGGGGTGCTCGACATGAAGACGCGGAAGGTCACGCACTGGATCCCGGTGGACCGGCCCGTGGGAGGGGCGGCCTGGTCGCCCGACGGCCGCCGGCTGCTCCTGACGTCCTACGCCTCGAACCCCGACGTGGTGGGGCAGCCGCCCGAGACGGCGCCGAGGAGCGGCTACTACATCGTCGACGGCACGGCCGGCGCCGGTCCGTTCCACCCCCTGCCGCCGGCGCCCGGCAACCCGAACTACCGGCAGGACCTCGGCTGGAGCCGGGACGGGACGCTGATCTGGGCGCCGACCGCCCAGGTCCCGAGCAAGGTCTTCTACGCCCCCGGCGGCGAGCGGCGCCCCGCGCCGGCGCACGAGGCCGGCGACCAGGAGGCGGCGGGCCTGTCCCCGAACGGGGAGCTGCTGCCCACGTTCGGCCCGCCTCCCGGCCCCTCCGTCACCGTCACCAAGGCGCGGAGCGGCGAGAAGGTGGCGGTACTGCCCGTCCAGCAGGCCCTGGCCTGGGCGGACGACGACCGGCTGTTCGCCATCGGCTGCGACGTCGAGAAGTGCACCCGCAAGAACGAGTTCCGCAACCGGCTGCTGCTGGTCACGCTGACGGGGAAGATCACCCCGCTCACCGGGTACCGGCACTCCGACCGGGCCGGCTCCTGGACCCCGGTCTTCACCCACCGCTGACCCGGCGCCCGCCGGAGCCTTACGGGGCGAGGCGGGCGCGGTCGAGGGCGGCCGTCCGGGATGCGATCGCGTGCACGACCGCGGCCATGTCGGACGGCCCGTGCCCCTGCTCCTCGGTCTCGCGGTAGAGGGCATGGCAGGCGTCCAGGACGGGCGAGGCGATGCCGGCGTGCCGGGCGGCCTCCGCGATGAGGCGGTTGTTGTCCAGGACGTTGGTGATGGACGCCTGGACGGTGAAGTCGCCGTCGAGGAGCTTGCGGGCCTTGGCGCGGGAGACCGTGCTGGCCATCGGGCCGGCGTCGAGGACGTCCCGCAGCAGCCGCCGGTCGAGCCCGTACCGGTCGGCGAAGTGGAACGCCTCGGCGAGGCCGGTGACCATCGTGATCAGGTACAGGTTGACGGCGAGCTTCATCAGCAGCGCCCCCGGCACCGGCCCGCACGCGAACACCTGCCGGCACATCGGGGTGAGCAGCGGGCGGACCGTCTCGACGTCGGCGGGCTCGCCCGCCACCAGCGCGACCAGGTCGCCGGTCTCGGCGGGCCCGCGCGACCCGGACACCGGCGCCTCGACGTACCGGCCGCCCGCCGCCGCGACGTCGGCCACCAGGCCGCGGGAGTAGCCCGGTGACGTGGTGCCCATGTGGACGATCACGCGTCCCGCGACGGCGGCGGCGAAGCCGGGCGTGCCGCGGCCCAGGACGGCGTCCATCGCGGGACCGTCGGCCAGCATGAGCAGGACGACGTCCGCGCGCCGGCACACCTCGGCGGGGCCGGACGCCACCTCCGCGCCAGCCGCGCGCAGCGCCTCGCTCCCGGCGGGGCTGCGGTTCCAGACGGTGAGGGGGACTCCGGCGCGGGCGAGGTTGAGCGCCATGGGGCGTCCCATGACGCCGAGTCCGATGAAGCCGATGTTCGCGTCCACCTTCGCCTCCGGTTCCGGGCCGGGCGGCGCTCCGCCAGGGGTGGCGGCGGAGCGCGCGCGGGGACCTGCCGACCTTGCCGATTATGACAGCGGTCATGATAATGGTCCAGGTGAAGCCGGAAATGGACGATCGAGGGCCCCGGGAGCGGATGGTCTTCAGCGCCGCGCAGCTCATCCGCCGGGACGGCGTCGCCGCCACCGGGATGCGCGAGGTCGCCGCCCGCGCCGGCGCGCCGCGCGGCTCGCTGCAGCACTACTTCCCCGGCGGCAAGGAGCAGCTGGTCAACGAGGCCGTCGAGTGGGCGGGCCGGTACGCCGCCGCGCGCATCGATCGGTTCATGGCGTCGATGTCCCGTCCGACCCCCGGCGGGCTGTTCGCGGCGATGGTGCGCCAGTGGACGGACGAGTTCCGGGCGCAGGGCTCCATGGGCGGCTGCCCGGTCGCGGCGGCGACGGTCGACTGCGCGGACTCGGTCCCGTCCGCGCGGGCCGCCACCGCCGCCGCGTTCGCCGAGTGGCGCCGCCCCATCGCCCGGGAGCTGACCGCGATGGGGGTGCCGTCCCGCAAGGCCGCCGGTCTCGCGACGCTCATGGTCAGTGCGCTGGAGGGCGCGATCCTGATGGCGAGGGCCGAGCAGAGCGTCCGCCCGCTGAACACCGTCGCCCGTGAACTGGGCCCCTACCTGGACTCCTGCGTCGAACGCGGCTCAGGCCAGGACGCGGTCTAGGACGAGGTAGGCGCCCAGCCCGATCATGGCGGCGCCGGACAGGCGGCTGATGAGGCGCGTCTTGCCGGGCGCCCCCTTCAGGACGCTCCGGGTGAGGGTGCCCAGGCAGAGGTACCAGACCCAGCAGGTGGCCATGAAGGTGAGGCCGAGAACGCCGATCTGCACGGCGATGGGCCAACTGCCGTCGGGATCGGTGAACTGGGGCAGGAGGGCCAGGAAGATGAGCAGGCCCTTGGGGTTGAGCCCGCTGACGCCCATGCCGCGCAGGAAGGCACGCCGCCCGGTGCCGGCCTCGGGGTCGGCGCCGGCCGTGGCGGGATGGGCGAGGGTCGTCGCGCCGTGCCAGATGAGGTAGGCGCCGCCGACCAGCGTCAGAGCGGTCAGCGCGGCCGGAGAGCCCGCGACCAGGGCACCGACGCCCGCCGCGACGACGAGGGTGATGGCGGCGTAGCCGGCGACCAGCCCGCCCACCGCCGGGAGGACCGAGCGGCCGCGCAGACCGGCGCCGATGGTGAACGCCCAGTCCGGGCCCGGCACGGCGATGAGCAGTAAGGCGATCGTCCAGAAGGCGAGTACGGAGCCGGCCCCCATGGTTTCCTCCCCATTCCGCCAATGCGGGAAGGCTAATCACGATCGGCCAGAAGGTGTTCCCAACTTTTCCCCGAAAGCCGGGCCACCATGGAAGGATCTCCTTCATGGACGCGATCGACCGGAAGATCCTTGCCGTCCTGCAGGAGGACGGCAGGCTCACGATCACCGAACTGGCCGCGCGGATCGGGCTGAGCGTCTCGCCCTGCCACCGCCGGCTGCGGGAACTGGAACGCAGCGGCACCATTCGCGGCTACCGGGCGGTCGTCGACGCCGCCGCCCTCGGCCTGACCTTCCAGGCGCTCGTGTTCGTCACCATGCGGCAGGAGGACAGGGACACGCTGCTCGGCTTCGAGGAGGCCGTGGCGCGGGTGCCGGAGGTCGTCCAGGCGCAGCGGCTGTTCGGCGACCCCGACTACCTGCTGCGCATCGTCACCGCCGACCTGACCGCCTACCAGGAGCTGGAGGACGACGTGCTGTCCGCGCTGCCCGGCGTGCAGCGGCTGAACTCCACGCTCGTGATGAAGCACGTCGTGGACGAACGGCCGCTGCCCACCTGAGCGGCTCCTACTGGCGGACGATCCAGTGGTCGTTCGCCCCGGCCTTCACGAATTGCAGGGACGGGCACAGGTAGTCGTCCGGATCGGGCGTCGCGGTCGGCTGCCAGGGCGAGTCGGACGGCGCGGCCGGGCGCCACACGCCATTCCGGCGGAGCTGAATGCCACTGCTTTCGAAGACGACGTTCCTCGCGTCGGCGCAGTAGTAGGCGTTCCCGGTGCGCGGGTCGCGGGTCGCGTATATCTCGAAGATGTCCCAGCCGTAGCTGAGACTGCTCGTGTCGCTGCCGGCCTTGCTGTAGAAGAGATTCCAGCTGCCGGTCGTGTGGTTGTAGAGATACGCCGACCAGGCATTGGTGGACGCGTTCGTCCGGACGAGCTGGACGCTGTAGGCCGGGTGGCCGTTCACGGGCCGGGTGTAGGTCTGGAGGAAGCCGGCGTCCATCACGATCTCCTTGCGGGGGCCGTTGCCGCCGCACCAGTCCCACGCCCAGATCTCGTTCCCGACGGCCTGCGAATACACCGTCGTGATCTCCATGCACGACCCCGCGGCCTTGATGGTGGGGGTATAGGTGAAGTCGGCGCTGTTCGACACCCGGTAGCTCGTGTCGACGCTCTGGGAGGCCATGAACCCGTCGTGCGTTCCGGCGGCGGGCTCGACGCCCCAGAAATGATGGATCTGCTCGCGGCGGAGCCGGGACCGGTGCAGCCCGCGGAACTTCTCGACGGCCTCGGCGTTGCGGGCGGACGGCGTGAACGTCCGCGCACCCGCCACCACGCCGCGCTTCGGCGCGTCCGGGCTCGGTGCGGCAGGCGGTTTCACGGTGGAGGCGGCGGCGCCGGCGGAGGCCGGAACGGCGGTGAAGGCGGCGAGGACGGCGCAGGCGAGCAGGGTGCGACGCTGCATCACACAACTCCTTGTCGGGGCGGGGAGCAGTCTGCAAGCGCGCGCTGACCGTGGCGTGAATTGGGGTGGATCACGCCGTCACAAAGAATCCGTCCCGCGTTCCCCTACTGTCAACGAGTCGTTTTTCAACGCCCGTCCAGTACGCGCCGAAAAAACGTGTCATCCGGCCGCCGCGCACGGTGAGGCGAAGTTCACTCCCCGAAGAGATCACACCGGCCACGGTGATCACGATCACACCCGGCCGCCCGCGTTCACCTTTTCACCCTGCGTCATTTCCGCTGATCAGCCGGGCCGAAGTGAGAGGAAGTCGCGCGGAAGCGAGCGGTGGTTTACGCGGCCATCGCGGATGACCATGTCCGGCCATCGGGCGGGTGGACCGTCCATATGCCCTGGTGGAGCGGCCGGAAATCGCTAAGCTACGGGCTCAACATTCTCCTTCGTCTCCCCGGCACCGTCCTGCGAGTGCCCTGCATTGCCAGCCGCCGGCCCGCGGCACATCCCCCGCCATTGCACGGTGCGAATCTCGCTTCGCCCGGGACACGGAGAAGCCCCCAACAGAGGAGAAAACCAATGCGCGCAAGTCGGCTGGCTGCGGTGGGAATCGCTGCGGGCTCCATGATGCTCGGAATGGCCGCCCCCGCCTTCGCCACCCCGGACACCGTCACCCCGGGCGCCTTCTGCGACAAGGCCGGCGACACCGGCAAGACCGACAAGGGCACGGCCATGGTGTGCAAGACCGCCAAGGACGGGAAGCTGCGCTGGGCTGCGGCCGAGCCCGGCAACGAGAACCCGGGCGGCGAGAACCCCGGCGGCGAGAACCCCGGCAACGAGAACCCGAAGCCGACCTTCAAGTTCGGCTACGACAAGGTGAAGCTGTCGAGCCTGCGCGTCGCGCCGGGCTACAAGACCACCTTCACGGTGACCTGCCCGACCTCGGTGATCATCACCGGCAACGGCTACACGCAGAAGTCGCTGCCCGTGAAGAAGACCGGCGAGAACACCTGGACCGCCACCGGCACGTTCCGCAAGAACCTGCCGAACCCGACCATCGCCACGGTCGTCTGCAAGGACTTCGGCTCGGTCAAGTACAGCACCCAGCCGGAGAAGGGCGAGACCAAGCCCGGCAAGCCCGGCAAGCCCGGCCAGATGAAGCCGAAGACGCCGAAGATCCCGACCGGCCGCATCGACACCGGTGACGGCAGCACCTACGCGCAGAACGAGGGCGCGCCGGCCGGCCTGCTGGCCGCCGGGTTCGGCGCGCTGATGGCCCTCGGCCTCGGCGCCGTCGCGCTGCGCCGCCGGACGGCCGGGGAGCGGTCGTAACGTTGCCGGAACTGCCTGCTTCGGCCATCGGTCGCCGCGCCGCCGGCGCGGTGACCGGTGCGCTGCTCATCGGACTGCTGCTCGGCGGCTGCGGCGGCGGGGACGACGACACCGCGTCGCCCGGCACCCCGGAGCCCGCGGCGACGCAGTCGACGGGCGCGACCACGCCCGCCTCGAACGTCCATCCCCTGTCCGAGTCGCTGCCCACGAAGATCTCCATCCCGAAGATCGGCGTGTCGGCCCCGGTGGGCTCGATCGGGCTGCGGCCCGACGGGCGCGTCGAGGAGCCGCCGCTCAGCAAGCCGAACCTCACGGGCTGGTACGACGAGGGCGTCACCCCGGGCGAGGTCGGCCCGTCGGTGATCCTCGGCCATGTCGACGCCAACGGGAAGCCGGCGGTGTTCGCCCGGCTGAAGGACCTGAAGCCCGGCGACAAGATCGCGGTGTCCCGCAAGGACGGCTCCACCGCGACGTTCGCCGTCCAGCAGGCCCAGCGCGTCGACAAGGACGCCTTCCCGCACGAGAAGGTGTTCGGTGAGGCGCTCGACCACGCGTCGCTCCGGCTGGTCACCTGCGGCGGCGCCTTCGACAAGAAGATCGGCCACTACAAGGACAACCTGATCGTCTACGCCAAGCTGATCAGCTCCTGACCCGAAGTACAAAGAACGCCCGCCGGTGGACGCACCGGCGGGCGTTCTGCATCCCACCCACCGACTGGCTCGCGCCCGCGCGCCGCATCGTCTTACTCACTGTCTTCTGCAAGACCAGGGAACGAGAGCCCTGGGGCTGACACAGACTCAACTCGCCGAACGGGCAGGGCTGACACAGCCTGCCCTGTCCCGGTTGGATGACCAGTTGGGCGCGGTCGCGGGCGCCGGCGCCCTCGCGGTCACCACCCTCGCCTTCATCTCCTCACTGGGATGACCCAGCACGCGAGTGTTCGGTGTTCGGTCATGACCGAACACCGAACACTTGGCTACACTAGGCCACATGACAGGCGCGGAGCGGATCGATGACTTCGTGGCCGCGGTGACCGGCATCGGTGCGGACGTGGTCGATGAGCGGGTCGGCCCGAACTCCGGATACGACCTGTCGATCACCTTCGGGGGAGCGCCCGCCAGAATAGAGATCAAGCAAGCAGGCACGGTGACGCCTGCCATCGTCAACCGTCTCGTGAGGGCCCGAGAGAGACGCAACGAGACGCCGGATGCGATTCCCGTCCTGGTGGGTGAGCGAATATTCGACGCGTCGCGTGCGCTGCTGCGTCACCATGGATGGGGTTGGTTGGACCTTCGCGGCCACTTGCATCTAGAAGGTCCAGGAATCTTTATTGACGCTGAAGTTCAGCCCTTTATTTCTCGCCCAAGGCGCTCCAACGCCCTCGCCGGCTCGGTCGGGCTCGAAGTAGCCGCACTACTGTTGCTGCACCCCGGTGAACGGCCTAGCGTGCGAGGGATCGCCCGAACGTTGAAGCGATCCGCCAGTACCGTTTCAGAGGTGCTGAACGGCCTTCGAGACGAGGGAATCCTGACCGGCTCCGCCCCGCCAGAGCCGCGAAGCCTTTTCTGGCGCCTGGCCGACTCCTGGAACACTGCGACGGCCTCCCTCGCCGCCCTGCCCATGACCGACTCCGGGTCGGTCGACAAGGCCCTGAGACTAGGGCTGCGAGATCCCGAATCGACACTGGGCTGGGCCATGACGGACACGATGGCCGCCGCCCTCTACGGCGCACCCGTCGGCGTTCGCACCGGCTACCCACCGGATTTCTACGTACCGACCGAGGCTGTGTTCAGCCGGGCGATCCGCCTCCTCGGCAGCGCCGAGAACCCCTCCGACCGGAAGTGCCGGATAAGAGTGGCTCCCGTCCTGATGGCCTGCGACCACCGCATCGACGCAGCGCAGGCCCACCTCGGGGACGCACGCTGGCCGCTGGCCCATCCACTCTTCGTCGCCCTGGATCTCGCCGCCGATCCGGGCCGCGGCAGCGAGATCCTAGAGGGCTGGAGTCCGCCGGAGCCGTGGCAACGTGTTTGGTGAGGAGACAGGTGCTCCCACGGCCAGGCTGTTCGGGCCTGTCATGGAGGCACTGGTACTCGCGATTCCCGAGATCGAATCGCGGACGGACCGACCGGTCACTCTGGTCGGAGGACTGGCCGTGCTCTGTCGGCTCGGGACGGCGTATCGAGTGACCAGTGACCTCGACACCGCACATCGACGTGGGCCGGGCGAACAACGGCAACTGGAACTACTGATCGCATCTGGGGCGCGAGCCGCAGGGCCGTCGGGAGTCCGAATACCGACCCCCCGCGGCGAGGTTCAAGTGGACATCCTCGAAGTGGCCGACCTCGAATTGGCGGAGCCGCCAGAGGACCCCACGGACCGGCTGCATGTGATGGCTCACGCCTGGGCCGTCGATACGGCGACCCCGATGTCCATCGAGGTGTTCAACACCGATGCCTCTTCTGAGCCCACGATCCAGCGTGTCCGAGTCGCATCACCGGGTTCGTTGATCGCCATGAAACTGCAAGCGATCATGAACCGGCCGGCGGCCAAGGAGGGAACCGATCTGCTGGACATCGTTCAGTTGACGCTGGACCCCGTCACCGGCCCGCCGGCCCGAGCGGAACTCCGCGAGGCGGGCGCCCGGATCCGGCAGGACGCCGCACTCCATGCTCGAAAATGGTTCGTAGACCAGCGAGTCAACACCGTCCAACGGATCAATGCGGTCTCGCCCGGTGATGAGATCGACATGGACACGGTCGGTCTAGTGGCGGATCTACTCCTCGGCGAGCTCGAAGAATGACAGTTCGGCAGGGCTCGCCGAACGAGCAGCGGCCTCGACCGGCTCGCGCACGCTACAGCGACGGCAGGTGAAGCCGTCCAGCCCGAGCCCGGCTCGGGTAAAGATCTTTCGTTGACAGGGGCTTGTCCCCTCCAGTGCACTTGACAGGATGTTCAGCCCTATTCAGCCTTAGCTTCGGCTGACGATTTTCCATGGCGATCACCGGGGGCGGGCATGTCTTTCTGGAGTCGGCAGATATTCGCGCGGAGCGCGGCCGGGCTTCTGTTGATCGCGGGATTTCCGGTCGCATTCGGCGCGGAACCAGCCATGGGGGCCGCCGACTCGACTGTCACGGTCTGCGCGGTGCCGAAGAGCGCCCCGCATACCGAGAAGACCGTGCAGGTGGCGAAGCGGGCTGTCGGCAAGCTGCTCGCCCGCTCCCTCTCCTATCCCGGGCCGTGCGCCCAGTACGGGCAGAGCGCGCCCCTCGGGAACGGGAGGCTCACCGCGTTCTCGCAGACGAGGGGGAAGATCCCGCTGGTCATCGGGCTCCTCGCCAAGGACGGCACCTACGACGGTCTTCCGTACGAGCCGCCCACCAGCGGGATCTGGTGCTACGACAAGAACGGCGACGGCACCGTCGACCAGCACCGTGAATGCACGGGCGGGCATGAGAGATCCCTCCGGTTGAGCCCGAAGTTCACGAAGCGGGTCGACTCGCCCTTCACCTACGTCCTGGCCAACTGGAATCCGATGGGGCACATGCCTCCCCACATTTGGGACGTACCGCATTTCGACGTCCACTTCTACATGAATCCTGAAGCGGAGCGACTGGCGATCCGCCCTGGACCGTGCCCGCAGCTCACCAACTGCGATGACTACCCCAAGGGCAAGATTCTCCCGGCCGCGAAATACCGGCACCCCGACTACGAGGACACCGACGCCGTCGAGCCCGGAATGGGCAACCATCTGGTCGACACAACCGCCCCCGAATTCCATGGGGGGAAATTCACGTCCTCCTTCATCTACGGCATCTGGAACGGCAAGGTCACCTTCTACGAGCCGATGGTGAATCTCGCGCAGTACAACGGGCTGCGCAACGGCACCATTGATGACCGCTGCGTTCCGATCAAGCTGCCGCAGGCGTATGAGCGTTCGGGCTGGTACCCGACGCGGTACTGCATGCGGCACCGCTACAACCGCGCCGAGACAGTGACCTCGCTTGAGGGGTTCGTCTACAGGACGGCGGGCTGACGGTCATCACCCTCGGTTTCGTCTCGTCCCTGGGCTGACCCCGACGCATGGGACGGGGTGCCGGCGGTCGGGTGTATTGCGGGCGTATCGAAAATCGCATACGCCACCGCAACAGTCTCCGGTTTTCGATGGAGGCGCGGAGCAGGGGCGCGGGCGTAGGCCCGGTGACCCGGCTTCGCAGTCCATCGCGAGACTGGGAGAAGGAAACGGACATGGCCGGTGCGAGTGGCGGGGCATGGGAACGGCGTTCGATGTTGCGGGGCGCCGCAGTGGCGGCCGTCGCCGGCGCGGTCACACCGCTACTGGGCGGGACGGCCACGGCACGAACCGGCAGAGGTGCTCAGCTCGGCCCGATCCCTCCGGACACCCGTCCCGGCGGCGCCTACGACCGGTACATCGCGAAGCTGGCCGCCGAGGACAGGTTTTCCGGGGTGGTGCTGCTTTCCCACCGGGGCCGGACGGTGCTGTCCCGCAGCTATGGCATGGCCGACAAGGAGAAGGGGATCCGCAACCACGAAGGTGTCGCGTTCAATCAGTACGGCGGGCCGTTCGCCAGCCTGTCCATCGTGCAGTTGGCGCAGCGGGGCAAGGTGAAGCTGTGGGACACGGTGGGCACCTACCTGACCGGTTTCGCCAAGGAGATCGCTGAGCAGGTGCGCGTCCATCACCTGCTCGTGGGCACCTCGGGGTTGTCCTTTCCGGAGCGTGACTACCAGCGCATCTTCCAGAGCAAGGAAGAGCAGCGGGAGTACGACCAGCAGTACGCCCGGCAGGCCACGCTGGTCGCGGCCCCCGGTGCGGGTTCGGAGAAACCCGGCTGGGGTTCGGAAGTCGTCGTGCAGATCGTCGAGGCGGTGTCCGGCATGACGTTCTGGGACTACGTGCAGAAGGACATCTTCGAGCGCTGCGGCATGACCGGCTCGGGGTACTACACCAGGCCGCAGTGGCTGGCCGACGAGCACATCGCGCGCTCGTACATGAAGCAGGCCGACGGCAGCCGGGTGGACGCCGTCCGCAACCTGGACAAGGACAGCCCTCACCCGGGTATGGCGGGCATGAACAATGCCCGCAACTTCGTCCCGGACGGAGGGTTCGTCACCGCACCGGACATGGTCCGGTTCACGGAAGCGCTGTACGACGGCACCGTGCTCGACCCGCCCTGGGCCGACGTGTACACCTCGGTCAAGGCCCCCAACTTCCGAGGCTCCCCGGGGTTCGCCACCTACGGGCCGACAGCCCACATCGTCGAAGGCCAGTGGGAGCTCGGACGCGGCGGCCTCCACCCCGGCAGTTCCACCCACTACAGCATCTACCCGGATAGCGGGTGGGTCGGCGTCATCCTCGGCAACTACGACGACATACCGCTGCAGGAGATCACCGGGCGCCAGACGCAGGCCATCACCGGGGCCGCACCCGGCGACGGCGGCGGCTGACGCGCGACCACGGGTGATCCGCGCCTTCGTCTCCTTGCTGGGCTGACCCCGGCGCGCGTGATGTTCGGTGTTCGGTCATGACCGAACACCGAACACCCTTGTCGGCGGTCAGGGGAGGTCGTGGGCGCCGGCCGTGACGCGGCGGGCGAACGTACGCCACTCGGCGGACGTGAAGGCCAGCTTCGGCCCGTCCGGATCCTTGGAATCCCGAACCGCGACCGCCCGCGCGACACCCGCGACCTCGACGCAGTCACCGCCGTGGTGATCGCTTCGGCTTGCCTTGCGCCAGACCTCAGCTGAGACGGACGGGAGGGCGCCGACCTCGACGCATTCGCCGCCCTCGTGACCGCTGCGGCTCGCCTTGCGCCACTTCACGGCCGACAGATCCGGTGTGGGGATCATCCGTGCACCTCCAAGACGCTCTTGAGCAGCATCCACGATTTCTGGATGCGAAGCGCCTCACCCGGCAGTGAGCCGGACGTTACTGCGAGATCAGCGACAACTCGCGACTTCGTGATGGAGCGTGTGCGTGAGCCCCCACCCAGAAGGGGCAGGGGCCCGTCGGTCAGGGGGTCAGGGCAGGTCGTGGGCGCCGGACGTGATGCGGCTGGCGAATGCACGCCATTCGCTGGACGAGAAGGCGAGCTTCGGCCCGTCCGGGTCCTTGGAATCCCGGACCGCGACCGTCCGCGCGACACCCGCGACCTCGACGCAGTCGCCACCCTGATGTCCACTCTGGCTTGCCTTGCGCCACTTCAGCGTCGACAGATCCCGGGTGGTCATCCGTACTCCTCCATCACACTCGTGATTAAGGCACGCGACTCTCCGACTCGAAGCGCGTCACCTCGTAGTGAGTTGTACATTACTGCGAAACCAGCGACGACCCGCGGGTCCTGGATGAGCATTCCCTGCCCCGCCGATTCGGTGTACGCGACGTCCGACGTGTCGGAGAAGCTCAGGATCGTAAAGCTCCCGGTCAGACCGGGGTAGTACCCCTGGTCCAACGGGACGACATCGATGGAGACGTTCGGCCGTTCGCCCATGGTGAGGATGTGGGCAAGCTGGTCGCGCATGACGTCCGGCCCAGCGATCGCGCGTCGCAGCGCAGCCTCGTCGAGTGTGAACCATACGTGGAGCGGGTTCTCACGGGTGAGGATCTCCTGCCGCCTGAGACGTTCGGAGACGAGTCGTTCCGCTGTGTCTGGATCCTGGTCGTGGCCGACGACTGTGCGGATGTAGTTTTCGGTCTGCAGCAGGCCGTGAATCAGCATCAGTTGGTAGATGCGCGCCTGACTCGCCTCGGCCTCTCGCTCCTGGTACTCGGTGAAGCCGGGCGGGAGGATGGCCTGGTGGCGGGTGTCAATGATGCGCTTCCACAGCCGCTCGAAGAGGCCATCGACCCTGAAGAACGTGTCGAGGTTCTGCGCGAACTCCTTAGAGGGGATGCTCTTCGCGGATTCGA
Source organism: Actinomadura sp. NPDC049382 (assembly GCF_040677125.1). Taxonomy (NCBI): domain Bacteria; kingdom Bacillati; phylum Actinomycetota; class Actinomycetes; order Streptosporangiales; family Thermomonosporaceae; genus Actinomadura; species Actinomadura sp. NPDC049382. Next base: position 57,367 of record NZ_JBFARO010000011.1, on the reverse strand, counting down.
TCTGACTGATCCACTGGGGCGTGTACCCCATTGCCTCGGCGATGGCCGTCTTCGTGAGTCCTGCTTGCGTACGCCACGCTGTCACTTCAGTGGCGAATGTCTGAATTGCGGGGGCTTCATATGGTTCGCTACGCACACCCAATGGGAAGCTCCTTTGAAACCTGCACCTGGGTTTCGTTGATCTTTTGGGGAGTAGCACACAACTCCCACCGCCTTCCTGGTCGGGAGTCATGCGCGCTGCGATTCTTATAACACATTCACTGGCGGCGAAAACGACTACGGGACCTTCCATGGAAGACACAATTGCGTTCGATAACCCCGCACTCGATCGGCTGCGCGAGGACTTCCCCGGGCACCACATCTGGCGGTCGCGCCGGTGGGATGGGCGGCTCGGCGAGTACGTCGCCACGCTCATCGACCCCGCGGCCGGGGTGGACGCGACCGTCATGCGGCCCGACCCGGTGGAGTTGCGGGCCGAGCTGATGCGGGAGGCCGCGCGGGCGCGCGGCTCCCTCCGAGACCTCCGGTGAGCTCGGCGCCGGAGCGGGCCGTCCGCCCCCGGACGGCCCCGGGGAGGGAGGCGGCGCGGCCGGGCGGGCTCCCCCCGGGCCCACCGGTCGCGCCGTCCCTCCCGGACGCCTGGCGGGCGCGCCGGCACCTCAACCGGCTCGCCCGCCGGTTGCGGCGGGGCGGGTGGACGGCCCAGCCCCGCTACGACGAGTCGCCGCCGCTGCTGCGGGTGTTCGATCCGCGCGTCCCCTGCGTCGGGGAGAGTGTTACCGCCGTCCGGGACGGGACCGGGTGGTGGTTCGTGTCGAGCACCGGTGACCGGTTGGGCGCTTGCTCCGATCTGGACGGGACGTGTGCGGGGGTTGCCGCGTCGCTCGTTCCGTGGGTCGTCCAGGCGCTTGGCGGCAGAAAGCCCTGACCGCCGGGACGGGCCGGCGGTCAGGGGGTCATCGGTCAGTCCTTGACCAGTTCGGGGGTGGGTTGCGTTGGGGACGGGCGGGTCGTGCGGCCTCCTGTGGTGGCGACGAGGAGGAGGGCGGCGGCGGTCAGGATCACGCCGAACCAGGCGATGTTCGTGACGCCCAAGTGGTCGGCGAACAGGCCGCCGAAGAGGGCACCCAAGGCGATGGACGTGTTGTAGGCCATCGTGTTGAGCGACATCGCGGCCTCGAAGGTCTCCGGTGCGGCGGCCAGGGTCATGTTGACCTGGGAGAGCTGCACGACGCCGAACGCGACGCCCCAGAGGATCAGTGCGATGACCGCGCCGGTCTTGCCTCCGCCGATCGCCAGCAGGAGGAGAAGGGACGCCACGAGGCCCACGGAACCGACGATGAAGCTCCCTCGCAGGCTCTTGTTCACCGTGTAGCCGGCGATGAAGTTGCCGACCGCGCCGCCGAGGCCGAACAGCATCAGGACGACGGTGATGAAGACGGCCGAGGCGGACGCGGTGTCCTCCAGGAACGGGCGCACGAACGTGTAGGCGCCGAAGTGGCCGAGGACGAACAGCACGACGGCGGTGAGGACGAGGCGCAGCCGGGCGTTGTGGCGCGGCAGGCCGAAGACCTCCCGGACCGACACCGCGTTCGCCGACGGCAGGGACGGCAGGACGGCGGCCACGGCGAGGAGGACGAGCAGGCTGAGGCCCGCCCAGATGAGGAACGTCGTCCGCCAGCTGGTGAGGTCTTCCAGGATCGTCCCGAGGGGGACGCCGACGACGGTGGCGATCGAGATGCCGGACATCACGACGGCGGCGGCCCGGCTCGCGTGGCGTTCCGGGACGAGCCGCATCGCCATGCTCACGCCGATCGCCCAGAACACGCCGCTCGCGAAGCCCATGATGAGCCGTGTCGCCAGCACCGCCGGGTAGTTCGGCGCGACGGCCGTGATCAGGTTGCCCAGGGCGAGCACCACCAGCAGGGTGGACAGGAGGACGCGCCGGTTGACGCGCCGCGTCCATGCCACGATGAACGTCACGGCGAGGCCGGCGGAGACGCCGTAGAGGGTCACCATGAGTCCGGCGACGCCGACGGAGATGTCCAGGCTCTCGCTCAGCGGGGTGAGCAGGCCGACGGGCATCAGCTCCGTGGTGAGGAAGACGAAGAGGCTCGCCGTGATGGCGGCGACGCCCAACCAGGCCCGCGCGGGGCTCTGCTCGGTCATGGTGCTCATCCCTCCGCGTCCTCGGGGTACCAGCGCAGCTCGATGACGTTGCCGTCCGGGTCCTCGACGTAGACCGAGCGCGCCATGCCGCGGGCGCCGAACCGGTCGACCGGGCCCTTGATGACGGTGAACTCGCCGGAGTCGATCAGCTCTTGCCAGTCCAGGGGTTCGACGGCGAGGCAGAAGTGGTGGACGTTCGTCCCGTCGCGCGGGGCGTCCAGCAGGTCGATGATCGTGGACTCGTTGATCCGGACGGTCGGGAAGCCCGCCTTCCCGGCCCGCCATTCGTCGACGCGCTCGGGCCGCAGCCCGAGCGGGCCCGTGTAGAACTCCAGCGCCCGCTCGACGTCCCGCACGTTGAGCACCAGGTGGTCGAGGGCCGTGACGCGCACCATGGCCTCCTCCAAGTGACCTTTTAACGTTGAAATCTTCAACGCTAAGAACTGTAGGCGAGGTGATAGCTTTGCGTCAAACACTTCAACGTTGAGGAGTTCAGGTGACGCGCGACGCCCTCGACCTCGTCCTGGAGCAGTGGGCCCGCGCCCGCCCGGACCTGGACGCCTCCCCGATGGGCGTGCTCGGCCGCCTGTCCCGGGTGACGCGGATCGCCGAACGCGAGCTCAAGGCGCTGTTCGCCGAGTTCGGGCTGGAGCGCGGCGAGTTCGACGTCCTCGCCACGCTGCGGCGCGCGGGCGCGCCCGGCGGCATGACGGCGGGCGCGCTGGCGCGCTCCTCGATGGTGACGTCCGGAGCCGTCACCAACCGGCTCGACCGGCTCGTGGCGAAGGGCTACGTCACGCGCGACGTCGACCCCGCGAACCGGCGCACGGTCGTCGTCGCGCTCACCCCCGAAGGCCGCGAGCTGATCGACCGCGCCGTCTCCGCCCACCTGGAGAACGAGCGGCGCATCCTCGCCGCGCTCGGTCCGCACGAGCAGGAGGCCCTCGCCGGGCTGCTGCGCACCCTGCTGCTCGGCCTCGGCGACATCTCGCTGGAGGAGGACTGAGCGGTCGCACCGCAGATGATCCGTCCGCTCAGGTCGCGGCGGGCCTGGTGGTGGGCTGGAACTTGAAGGAGACGGCCTCCATGACGGCCCTGTGCTTGGTGTTCTGGAAGGCGGCGACCTTCCAGGCGCCGTCGGGCCGGCGGGCGAGCATGTAGGTCTGGATTTTGCGGAGTCCGCCCGGCTTGCCCTTGTGGACGTCGCCGCGGGTGACGACCAGGGCCGTGCCGGGGCCGGTGAAGCGGACGCTGACGATCTCATGGGCCAGCCGGGTGCCCTTCAGGAAGCCGTCGAACAGGGCCTGGTGTGCGCTGCCGATTTCACGGGCTCCCCGGTACAAGGTTCCGACGTAGGTGATGTAGGTGGCGTCCTCGGTGAACTCCGCGCCGTAGGCGGCGCCGTCACCGGCCGACCAGGCGGCGGCCAGACGGTCCAGGACGGCGGTGATCGCGGCGGTGTCGTGCGCGTTCATCAGTGAGGTCCCTTCTCGGATCACTTCTCGGCGGCGGGTCGGGTGTCGGCGTCGAACAGGAACGAGATGCGTTCCATGACCCGCTGCCGCTTGGTGTTGTGGAAGGCGGCGATGCGCCATTGGCCGTCGTCCTGGCGGATCAGCGTGTAGGTCTGCACCTTGGACAGTTCGCCGGGCTTCTTGGTCTCGCCCTTGTAGGTGTCGCCACGAGTGGCGACGATCGCGGTGGCGGGCCCGTAGAAGCGGATTCCCAGGTAGGAGTCGGCCAGGCGGGTGTCTTTGAGGAATCCGCCGAACAAGGCGCGGTGGCCTTCGACGATGTCGCGGCGGCCCTGGTAGTGGCTGCCCACGAAGGTGGTGTAGGTGGCGTCCCGGGTGAAGGCCGCGCCGTAGGCGTCGGCGTCACCGCGGCCCCAGGCCTCGGTCATCGCGCTGAGCGTCGCGCATACCTGCCGGTGCGCGTCGGCTGCGGGCACGCCGGTCGGGGTGACGGCGGCGCAGTCGGGGTTGCCGGCCTGGAGCACGTCCGCGGTGCCGTCCAGCCACAGGTAGGCGCCGCCCGCGGCAAGCCCGGCCGACAGCGCGCCGACCCCCAGAAACCGCTTGACCAGCCGCCTCCGGGATCGCCGGGGCACGGCCGGGACGTCGGTGACCTGCTCTGTGGCGATGGCGCTGGCGGTGTTGGTGGTGCTGGTGCTGGTGCCCACGGCGATGCCCCTTCCCATGATAACTTCATAGAAGAAGTTTCTTCTTTGAAGATTTCTCTTCCTTGAGGAAGAGATTAGGGAGGGGAGGATCCCGTGTCAACACCCGAGGACGCGAGCCGGACCTACCGCCGGTACCTGAGCGCGGTCATGCTGCACGGGCACGCGGGCGCCAAGGCGTGCGACATGGGGGCGACCGACCTGTACGCCCTGAACGTTCTGGAGTTGTCGGGCGCAATGACCCCGGGGGAGCTGGGCGCGCGCACCGGGCTGACCACCGGCCCCACCACCCGCCTGATCGACCGCCTGGAGAAGGCCGGCTACGTCCGCCGGCTGCCCTCCCCCGACGACCGCCGCAAGGTCATCGTCGAGCCGATCGCCCAGCCCGCCCGGCTCGACGAGGTCCTCGCCCCCGCGCGGCGGCGGATCGGCGAGATCATCGCCGGCTACCCGCCCGAGCAGCGCGCGGTGCTGTTCGACTACTTCGCCCGCGCCGCCCGCGCCTACCAGGAGGCCGCCGAGGAGCTCGGCGCGCCGTCGTGACCTCGCCGAGGGAACGCGAAAGGGACGGACCCGGCGACCGGGCCCGTCCCTTCGTGCGGATACGTCAGCGGCGGTAGAGGTTCAGCTTCTCCTCGCCGATCTTCTCGCGGAGGATCGGGTCGTCCACGCCCTGGCCCTCCTTCTCGGCGCCGCACAGGACGGCGACCTTGCCGATGTGCTGGTTCGTCTGGACGGCGCGGGTCGCCTCCCCGGCCTCCTCCAGCGGGAACGACTTCGACAGCGTCGGGTGGATCATGCCGAGGCTGAACAGCCGGTTCACCTCGGCGGCCTCGTGGTAGTTGAAGCCGTGCGAGCCGATGATGCTCTTCAGCCGCATCCACAGGAACCGGTTGTCGTACTCGTGCTTGTAGCCGGTGGACGAGCCGCAGGTGACGATCTTGCCGCCGCGCTTGGCGACGTAGACGGACGCGCCGAACGTCTCGCGGCCGAGGTACTCGAACACGATGCCGGGGTCCTCGCCGACGAGGCTCCGGATCGCCTCGCCGAGGACGCGGCCGGCCTTCGGGTGGCGCAGGCCCTGCTCGCCGAGGTTCAGCTCGTTGCGGTTGATGACGTGCTCGCAGCCCTGCGCCCGGACGATGTCGGCCTTCTCGTCCGACGACACGACGCCGACGGGGATGCCGCCGCCGTTCTTCACGAGCTGCGTCGCGAACGAGCCGAGCCCGCCGGTCGCGCCCCAGATCAGCACGACGTCGCCCTGCTTCATCCGGGCGCCGTGGGTGCCGACGAGCATCCGGTAGGCGGTGGCGGCGCACAGCGTGTTGGAGCCCGCCTCCTCCCAGGTGAGGTGCGCGGGCTTGCGGATCAGCTGGTTCGCCTTGACGATGCAGTACTCGCCGAGCGACCCGAAGTTCGTCTCGAAGCCCCAGGCGAGCTGGGTCTCCGACATCATGCCGTCGTCGTAGGAGCCGTGGTCCTCCTCGTCCACGTAGGACGGGGACAGCACGACCTTGTCGCCGACCTTCCAGTGCTTCACGCCCGCGCCGGTGCGGACGACGACGCCGGAGCCGTCCGAGCCGAGGATGTGGTACGGCAGGTCGTGCCGGGCGCCGTACCAGCCCTGCCGGCCGAACTTCTCCAGGAACGCGAACGTCGGCACCGGCTCGAAGATCGCCGACCAGACGGTGTTGAAGTTGATCGCGGCGGACATCACCGCGACCACGCACTCGTCGGGCGCCAGCTCGGGCATCTCGACCTCGCCGACGTGCAGGGAGCGGCGCACGTCCTTGTCGGTCTGGCCCTCGAAGATCCCCACCTCGTCCTTGCGGGTGAACGCGGCGCGAAAGCGCGTCGGCAGGTCGATCTCCTGCAGCTCGGGGCCGCTCGCACCGGAGCGGACGGCGTCGAGCAGGGCGTGGGACGAGCCGGACTGGGCCATGGGTGTCCTCCGTGGAACGACGGGGTTCAGGGGGGTGAGCCGGCCCTCAGCGGGCCGTTGTGGACGTGAGGACGGCGTCGCGCTCCCGCCGTCCGGCCAGCCTGCCCTCCAGGTGCGCGGCGAGAGCCTCCACACCGGGCGGGTCCAGCAGGTTGAGGTGGTGCACCCCGGGGATCGTGACGATCTCCAGGTCGGAGCAGAGCCCGCCGAAACCGTTGGTCCCGTCGAGCACATAGCGGGCGTCCCGGACGGCCCAAGGGGTTTCCTCGGGCGCGTAGTACAGGATGACCCGACCGTCGTACGGCTCGGGCTGGTACGCCTCCAGGGAACGGGTGTCCTGGTGCGACGTGAGCTGGTGGGTGAGGGCCGCCGGGGGGATGTGGTCCACGAGCGGGGCCGCGCGCTCCATGACGAGCGCGAACTGGGCCTCCTCGTCCAGGCCGGACAGCTCCTCGTAGGTGAGGGCGACCTCCAGGCCGTACGTCTCGTTGATGTAGTCGGCGAAGGCGGCGAAGCGGCGGGCGAGGGTGTCGGACTCGTCGTCCACCGGCAGCGGCAGGCCCGCGTCGAACAGCGCGACGAACTCGACCTCGCGCCCGGCCGCGGCGAGCTGGCGGGCGGTCTCGTAGGCGAGGACGCCGCCGAACGACCAGCCGCCGAGCCGGAACGCGCCCTCGGGCTGCGCTTCGAGGAGGTGCCGGACGTAGCGGGCGGCGCGCTCCTCGACGGACGGCGCGTCCTCGAACCGCTCCAGCCCGTACACCGGCTGGTCGTCGCCGAGCAGGTCGATGAGCTGGCGGTAGCAGGCGGTGGTGCCGCCCGCCGGGTGCGCGATGAAGATCGGCCGCCGGGTGCCCGAGGTCTTCAAAGGCCGGACGGTCTGCCGCGCGGCCTCCTCGTCGGCGGCCCGGATGAACTCGGCGACGTTCTCGGCGGTCGGGACCTCGAACAGCTCGCCGCGGGTGACCTCGGCGCCGAGTTCGGCGCAGACGCGGGCCACGACCTCGTCGGCCTGGTGGTCCTGGCCGCCGAGCTCGGCGAAGAAGTCGGCGGTGACGCCGACGCGGTCGAGGCCGAGGACGTCCTCGATGATGCGGACCGCCAGCCGCTCGGCGGCGTCGCGCGGCATGACATAGCCGGACTCGGCGTTCGACACGGCGGTGGGGGCCGGGGCGCCGGCGAGGCCGAGCTCGCCCGCCGCCCACTCCTCGAACACGTTGACGCTGGCGCCCTGCAGCAGCACCGACGCCGGGACGGTCAGCCCGAGGTCGTGCTCGACACCGCTCTTGATCCGGACGGCGACGAGCGAGTCCAGGCCGAGGTCGGTGAGCGGGACGGCCGGGTCGAGGCGCTGCGGGTCGAAGCCGAGGACGGCCGCGATCCGGTGCCTGACCTGCGCGGCGATCTTCGCGCGGGCGGTGGCGGGGTCGAGGTCCTTGAGCGCCTCCACCCCGGGCCAGTCGCCGGCGGCGTCGCCCCCGGCCGCGTCCGCCGCCTCGGTCAGCGCGGCGAAGTACGGCATGTTCCGGATCTCGGGGAACAGCCCGACGGCCGTCGCCGGGTCGAAGCGCAGCACGCCCGCCGCCGGGAGGTCGTGGACGAGCAGCGCTTCGAGCGCCTCCGCGCCCTCCGCCGGGCTGATCGGGTCGATGACGGTGACCGACGCGTCGGCGGCGCCGCCGACCTGCGACCAGGTGCCCCAGTTGATGGTGGTGCCGGGCAGCCCGTGGGCGCGGCGGTGGGCCGTCAGCGCGTCGATCGCGGCGTTCGCGGCGGCGTAGGCGCCCTGGCCGGGCGAGCCGAGCAGCGCGGCGGCCGACGAGTGCATGACGAGCCAGTCGAGGTCGAGGTCCCAGACCGCCTCGCTGAGCCGGCGCGCGCCCTCGACCTTCGCCGTCCACACCCTGTGGAGATCGTCGGGGCCGAGGTCGGCGATCAGCCGGTCGTCGATGGCGCCCGCGCCGTGCACGATGCCGTACAGCCGCTTGCCGCCCTCCCGCGCGACCCTGACCAGCCGCTCGGCGGTGCCGGGCGCCGCGATGTCGCCGAGCACGACGCCGACGTCCACGCCGTCCTCGCGCAGCCGCGCGATCACCTTCTCGGCGTCGGCGTCGGGGCCGCTCCGCCCGGACAGGACGATGCGCCCGGCGCCGCGCTCGGCCAGCAGCCGCGCGGTGACCAGGCCGATCCCGCCGTACCCGCCGGTGATGATGTAGGCGCCGCCGCGCCGGACGATCCGCTTGCGCTTCGCCGGGGCGGCGGGCAGCGCGGCCTGCCCGAGGCGCGCCGTGTACCGGGCGCCGCCGCGCCAGGCGACCTCGCGGGAGCCGTCGGCGGCGAGCAGTTCCGCGACGAGGTCCTGCGGACGGTCGACGTCCACGTGGGTGGCGCGCTGGGCGGTCCGCTCGAACGCCAGGACGCGCGTGATCGCGCTGATGAACCCGTGGCCGGGCAACCCCGCCGCGCCGTGCAGCGGGAGGGCGTTGCGGGTCGCGACGTAGAGGCGCGGGCCGTCCGGCAGCGAACGGCTCACCCCGACCGTGGCGAGCACCAGCTCCTCGTCGACCAGGTCGGCGGACGGGACGAGCACGACGCCCTCGACCGGCTCCTCCATGGCGGGGTGGTCGTCCGGCGGGCGGTTCGTCACGCGGTGCCGGATGACCCGCTTGCCGCGCTCCTCCAGGCCGGCGGTCGTCGCGGCGGCGAGCGCGTCGTGCTCGTCGGACAGCACCAGCCATGTGCCGCCGCCCGCCGCCTCGGCGTCGTCGGGGAGGGGCGACTCGTCCCAGATCAGCTCGACCAGCTTGTCTTCGAGCGGCACCGGGATGTCAGGGCGCTCGACGCGGCGCAGGACGATGCCGGTCGCCTCGGCGAGCAGGTCGCCCTCCGCCGACAGGAGCATGACCGAGCCGGTCACGCCCTCCTCGTCGCGGACGACGCTCGCCCGCACGTGGCCGCCGCGATGCGTCGGGCCGTGCACGCGGAGGCTGCCGATCGTCTCGGCCAGCCAGACGCCGCCGTCGCCGTTCGCCGCCTCGTCCGACAGGACGGACAGGCAGCGGTCGAAGACCTCCGGGTGCAGCCGGTAGTGGCGGCTGCCGCGCTCGGCGCCCGCGACCTCGGTGGCCGGGCCCGGCTCGGGCGCCGCGGGGGCGCGGTGGTCGTCGCCGACGTCCGCGCTGGCCAGCCGCGCCCAGGTGCCCGCCGGGGTCAGCGCGTGGATCTCCACCCGCTGCTCGGCCTCGGTGAACGTGGTGGTGACGGTGGTGTGGTCGGCGAGCGCGAGCGGCCGCTCCATCCACAGGCTGTTGACGCGGACGTCCTCGGTGCCGAGCGCGGTCGCGCCGGCGGCGAGCGCCATCTCCGCGAACGCGGCGACCGGCAGGGCGCGCAGGCCGTGCACGGCCAGGCCGTCCAGCCACGGCTGCGCGGCCGTGCCGACGTCGGCGCGCCAGGCGTGCCGGTCCTCGCCGGGGAGCTCGACGTGCGCGCCGAGCAGCGGGTGCTCGTCGCTCCTGCCGGACGCGCGGGACGACAGGTCGACCCAGTGCCGCTCGTGCCGCCACGGCGACTGCGGGACGTCGACGACGCCCCCGTCCGCCGGGACGGCGACCTTGAGGCCGTGGGCGGCGAGGGTCGCGAGCTGCGCGTGGAACGTCAGCGTGTCGTCGGTCTCCTCGCCCTTGCGCGCGCGCTTGAGCGTGTGGGTGACGAGCGCGCCCGTCCCTTCGAGGGTCTCGCCGACCGCGTGGGCGAGGATCGGGTGCGCGTTGACCTCGACGAACGTCCGGAAGCCGTCCTCGGCGGCGGCGGACACGGCGTCGGTGAGCCGCACCGCGTTGCGCAGGTTCGCGGCCCAGTGGTCGACGCCGAGCGCGGCGTCGGAGCCGAGGTAGGCGCGCGGGTCGTCGAGGGCGGTGGTGTAGAGCTCGATGTCATCGGCGAGCGGGGTGCCGCGCTCCGCGCCGACCTCGGCGAGGAGTTCGCGCAGCTCGGGCAGCAGCGGGTCGACCTGCGGGGAGTGCCCGGCGCCCTCGGCCTGCACCATCCGGGCGAGCCGCCCCTCGGCCTCGGCGCGCTTCACGACCTCGGCGACCTGGTCGGCGTCGCCGGTCACGACCGTCTGCTTCGGGGACGAGTGGACGGCCGCGTACACCTCGGGCAGGCCGTCCGCGAGCCGCGCGACCTCCTCGGCGGACGCGCCGAGCACCGCCATCGCGCCGCCGCCGACGAGCCGCGTCAGCAGCCGGGAGCGGCGGCAGATCACGCGGACGCCGTCCTCGGTCGTGAGCGCCCCGGCGACGACGGCCGCCGCGACCTCGCCCATCGAGTGGCCGACGACCGCGCCCGGTGTGACGCCGTACGACTTCCACATGCGGGCCAGGCCGAGCTGGATCGCGAACAGCACCGGCATGGCGTCGGCGGGGCCGTCCGGCTTGCGGCCCTCTTCGAGCAGCGACCACAGGTCGGGGCCGCCCTCCTCGGCGAAGAGGCCGTCGAGGTCGTCGATCGCCTCGGCGAACGCGGGCTCCTCCTCAAGGAGACGCTGCGCCATGCCCGCGCGCTGCGCGCCGTATCCGGAGAAGACCCACACCGGACGGCCGGGAACGCCGAGCGCCGAACCCGTGACGACACCGGGGTGAGGGCGTCCTTCGGCGAGTGCGGTCAGCCCTTCCACGAAACCGGCGCGGTCGCGGGCGGAGACGGCGGCGCGGGCCCGGCCGCGGCCGGCGCGCCGGTGCAGGGTGCGGGCGACGTCGGCGAGCTTCACGTCGTCGCGGGCAGGGAGCCACTCGGCGAGAAGGGCCGCGTGGTCGCGGACGCGGTCGTCGCTCGTGTCCGACAGCGGGAACGTACGGACAACGGCCGGCTGGACGGTCGTCTCCTGCGCGGGAGCCTCTTCCAGGACGACGTGCGCGTTCGTCCCGCCGAAGCCGAAACCGGACACGCCCGCCCGCGCGGGGTGGCCCCTGTCGGGCCACGGGGTCTCGTCAGCGACGACGGAGAGGCGCAGTTCGTCGAACGGGATGTGCGGGTTGGGCTCCTTGTAGTGCGCGCTGGCCGGGATGACCCGGTGGTGCAGCGCGAGGACGGCCTTTATGAGCCCGGCGATGCCCGCCGCCGACTCCATGTGGCCGAGGTTCGACTTCGCGGAGCCGAGCAGCAGCGGCGCGGCGGCGTCGCGTCCCGCGCCGAGGACCTCGCCGACCGCCTTCGCCTCGATCGGGTCGCCGAGGAACGTGCCCGTCCCGTGCGCCTCGACGTAGTCGACCTCGCGCGTGTCGATGCCCGCGCTCGCGTAGACGTCGCGGAGCAGGGCGCGCTGCGCGTCGGAGTTCGGCGCGACGAGGCCGTTCGAGCGGCCGTCGGAGTTGACGCCGGAACCGCGCACGACGGCGAGGATCCGGTCGCCGTCGCGCTGCGCGTCCGACAGCCGCTTCAGCACGACGGCGCCGCAGCCCTCCGCGCGGACCATGCCGTCGGCGGACGCGTCGAAGGCCTTGCAGTGCCCGTCCGCCGCCGTCCCGCCGGCGAGGTCGAACGTCATCGTGACGGTCGGCGACAGCAGCAGGTTCACCCCGCCCGCGAGCGCCACGTCGGCCTCGCCGCTGCGCAGCGCCTGGACGGCGAGGTGGGTGGAGACCAGCGACGACGAGCACGCCGTGTCGACGATCATGCTGGGGCCGCGCAGGTCGAGCAGGTACGACAGCCGGTTCGCGATGATGCTGAGCGCGGCGCCGGTCGCCGTGAACGGCTCCAGCGACGCCAGATCGGAGGCGGTGAACGCCGCGTACTCCGGCGCCGACACCCCGACGAACACGCCGGTGCGGCTGCCGCGCAGCGACGCCGGGCCGATGCCCGCGTGCTCGAACGCCTCCCACGCCACTTCCAGGACGAGCCGCTGCTGCGGGTCCATGACGGCGGCCTCGCGCGGCGTGATGCCGAAGAACTGCGCGTCGAACCCGGCGAGGTCGTCGAGGAACCCGCCGAGCCGGGTCGTCCTGCCGAGCAGGTCGCCGACCTCGGGGGAGCCGTCGTCGAACGGGTCCCAGCGGCCGTCCGGCACCTCGCGGATCGCGTCGCCGCGCCCGGTCAGGAAGCGCCAGTAGTCGGCGGGGCCGGTCAGGTCGCGGTCGCCGCCGGGGAAGCGGCAGCCGATGCCGACGACGGCGATCGGCTCGTCGTTCGCGGCCCCCCGGGCGGGCGCCGGCACCGGCGCGGCGGGGGCGGCGGGCGCGCCGCCGGCCAGCGCGACGGAGAGCTTGTTGATCGTGGGGTGCTCCCAGACGAGCGTCGCCGGCAGGGACCGGCCGAGCAGCTGCTCCAGCTCGCCGGCGATCGCGACCGCGTCCCGGGACGCCAGCCCGAACTCCTCCAGCGGACGGTCGGGGTCGATGTCGGCGGCGGTGGTCCGGGAGCGGCGCGCGATCTGCTCGATCAGATGCCGGCGAATCGAATCCTCAGTGATCCGAGTCTCGTCCTGCGGGGTCTCCCGCGCGGCTCCGGAACGATCGTTGCTCTGCATGCGGTGGGTTCCCCCCATGAAACCGGGATCGTTCATCGAAGCGGAGGGACCACTTTGTCCCACACTGACCGGCTCACGATGCGCACCCAGACCACTTTTCTCATCGAGGTCTTGTCACGGTGATGACAAGACTCGGCAGTAACCAATGTGGCCTGATGGGATAGTTGAGTTCGCCCGGCAGATGTCAGGGCTGAGTAACGGAGCGCCAACCAATAGTAACAATAGCGACGACTGCTTTTAGGGGGAAGCGGCGGATTTCCCGGCGGTCCGGGGACCCCCGCCGTACGGACTCTTGACCCGGGGCCGGTACCGATGGGCACTGGCGGTGGTGGCCGTCAGCGCGTTCATGACCACCATGGACAACACGGTGGTCTTCACGGCGCTGCCCACGATCATGGACGACCTCGGCATGTCGTCCTCGGCCAAGGACTGGGTCGCCACCGGGTACATCCTGATGTTCTCCTGCCTGATGATCACGGGCGGGCGGCTCACCGACGTCTTCGGCTGCCGGGTGACGTTCACCACCGGCATGGTCGTGTTCACCGCCGCGTCCGCCGTGTGCGGCCTGGCGCAGACCTCCGAGGTGCTGATCCTCGCCCGCATCGTGCAGGGCGCCGGCGCCGCGCTCGCACTGCCCGCCACGCAGGTCATGGTCACCGTCGGGCGCACCGACAAGCAGCGCTCCATCGGCAACATCATCTTCATCGGCGCCGCGTCCGGCGCGACCGCGCTCGGCCCCACCATCGGCGGGATCATCGTCCAGCACTGGCACTGGGGCTGGATCTTCCTGATCAACATCGTGCCCGGCATCCTGGTGATCCTGCTCGGCCTCGTCACCCTCACCGGGAAGGGCGAGAACAGGCACGCCCGCATCGACCTGCCCGGCGTGCTGATCTCCGCGACCATGCTGTTCGCGTTCATCTACGCGCTGGAGGTCGGCAACAAGCGCGGCTGGGGCGACCCGTCCGTGCTCAGCGTCTTCGCCCTCGGCGTGATCGCGCTGGTCTGCTTCATCGTGGTGGAGAGCTGGGCCCCCGACCCGATGATCGACCTGCGGTTCTTCCGCAACCGGGTGTTCACCGGCGGGCTGCTGTCGCAGATGCTCTACGGCATCGGCTTCAACGGCATGATGTTCTACTCGCAGCCGTTCCTGCAGCGCTTCCTCGGCTTCTCGCCGCCCGAGGCGGGCCTGGTCATGCTGCCGCCCGCCATCGCGATCATCCTGCTGACCCCCCTGGCGTTCCTGATGGCCGCCAAGCTCGGCCCGCGCCCGGCGATCGGCGTCGGGATGGCCCTGATGGGCCTCGGCATGGTGCTGTTCTCCATGCTCCAGGTCGGCGACGGCTACGCCGACCTGATGCCGGGGGTCATGCTCGTCGGCGTCGGCGCCGCGCTCGGCATGCCGCTGGTGATGTACGTGCTCAAGGCCGTCCCGGAGAAGCGGGCCGGGGTCGCGAGCGGCGTCATCAACGTGATCCGCGAGGCGTCCGGCGCGTTCGGCATCGCGATCGTCGGGCTGCTCGTCCACCACGTCCCGGACCAGGGCGCCAGCGCCGCCGAACTGGAGACGTTCCGCGCGGGCACCTCCTCCGGGCTCATCCTCGGCGCCGTGCTCGTCCTCATCGGCGGCCTGATCAGCGGGATCACGCTGCCCAGCCGGCGCGGCTGGCTCGGGCCGAAGCACGGCAAGACCTCGCCGGTCATCCCCGACACCCCGACGTTCGACCCGGCCGCGACGCCGCGCGACCCGATCCCGGCCCTGGTCGGGCCCGCGCCCGACCCCCTCGCGGCGCCGCTCGCCGAACCCGTCGCCGTCGCGACCGCCGCGCCGCCCGGCGCACCCCTCCCGCTTCCCCTCACCTGGGAGGACGACCCCATGCCGGACGACCCCGCCCCCACCCCGACCCCCGGTCCCCACTGGTGGACGGACGCCGCCTCCGAGCCCCTGGACGACGACCGGGCGGACGGCGACCGGCCCGCCATCCCGACGCCCTGGCCGGCACCGCCCGGCGCGGCCCCGCCGCCGGCTTCCGCCACGCCGCCCGCTCCTGCCGTCCCACCGCCCGCACCGCCTGAGCCGCCCGAACCGCCTGCTCCGCCGCCTGCTCCGTCCGCCGCCGCGAACGCCTGGGAGGACTGGCCGAGCGGCGAGGGCGCCCCTCCCACCGCCCCGATCCCGGCGGTCCCGCCGCAGGCGGGCGAGGGTGCGTCCGCGCCGGCCGACCTCGGGGCGGCGCCGGTGTGGCGGGTGCGCGGCGGCAGCCTGGCGGAACCCGACGCCGACGCACCCGAAGCCGCCGAGGCGCCAGTCACGGACGCCGTTGACCCCGTGGACGCCGCAGACGCCGAGGAGCGGCCCGCGCCGCCCGAGGGCTGGTACGAGCCGTACGTCCCGGAGGAGGAGGGCCCGGCGGACGGTCCGCAGCCCGTCCCGCGCAGCGACGCCTGGTAGGAGGCACCGTGAGCAGAATCGTGATCTTCGCGGCCGGGTCGCGCGGGGACATCCAGCCGTGCGTCGCGCTCGGCCGGGCGCTGCGGGCGCGCGGCGACGAGGTGCGGCTCGTGGCGAGCGCGCGGTACGCGCCGATGGCCGTCGCGGCCGGTCTGGAACTCGCGCCGCTGACCGCCGATCCGACCGAGATCCTGGAATCGGACGCGGGGCAGGAACTGCTCGCGGGCGGCCGGAATCCGGTGAAGTTCCTCGGCGGGTTCCGGCGCATCCTCGGCCCGATGGCGGAACGGCTCCTCGCCGAGTGTTCGGACGCCTGTAAGGACGCGGACCTCATCCTCGGGCCCACACTCGGATTCCTTCCCCGCCATATCGGCGAGCATCTCGGCGTGCCATGGGCGCTGATTCATTTCCAGCCGAGCGAACCGACCGGCGCGTTCCCGCATCCGTTCGTCCCGCAGGCGCGAATGCTCGGGCCGTGGGGGCGGCGCGCGAGTTTCCGGGCGGTCGACGAGATCGCCTGGCAGCTGTCGCGGCCGTTCATCAACCCGTGGCGGGACGCCTCGCTCGGGCTGCCGAGGCTGCCGCTGCGGGGCCGGCGCCCGGACGGCCCGGTGCTGGCGTGCTTCAGCCCGGCGGTCGTGCCGCGGCCCGCCGACTGGGGCCCCGGCGTGCACCTCACCGGGTACTGGTTCCTCGACGAGCCCGAGTGGGAGCCTCCGGCGGAGCTCGCGGAGTTCCTCGCGGCCGGTCCCGCGCCCGTCTACGTCGGGTTCGGGAGCATGGTGCCGAAGGACTCCGCGATGACCGACCTCACCGTCCGGACGGCGCTGAAGCTCGCCGGGGTGCGCGGCATCGTGCAGGGCGATCCGGCGACGTCGGACGAGCACGTCCTCGCCGTGCGGGACGTCCCGCACACGTGGCTGTTCCCCCGCATGGCGGCGGTCGTGCACCACGGCGGCGCCGGCACGACCGCGGCGGGGCTGCGGGCCGGCGTGCCGACCGTGGTGTGCCCGTTCTTCGGCGACCAGCCCTACTGGGGCGAGCGCGTCGCCGCGCTCGGCGCCGGGCCGCGGCCGCTGCCGTTCCGGGCGATGACGGTGCCCCGGCTCGCGGCCAGGATCCGGCGCGCCGTCCAGGACCCCGACGTCGCGGACCGCGCCGACGACCTCGGCCGGCGCATCCGCGCCGAGGACGGCGTCGGCCGCGCCCGCGAGGTCATCGACACTCTGCTGCGCTGAGCCCCGGCCGCCGTCGGCCGCGTGTCAGCGGTCGTCGGCGGGGTCGCTCCAGCGCCAGCCCGACCCGTCCGGGGCGGGGACGATCGCCCGCCTCGCACGCGGCCGCTGGGGCGCCCTCGGCTGCGGCGGGCCGTCCGCCCAGGGCCGCCACGGCGCCCCGCCGGACGCGGCCTCGGCGGACGCGGCCCCGGCGCCGTTGGCCGACCGGAACACCAGCTGCGGCGGCTCCGGCTCGGCGGGCGGCTGGGGAGCGGGCCGGAAGGCGTCGCGCGCGTCCACCGGCTGCGGTTCCCCCGCCGGTGCGGCCTTCACCTCCGCCCAGTTCAGGGCGTAGGGGAAGGGCTGCTCGTCCGGCATGCGCGGCGGCGCGGCGGTCGCGCCCGCCGGAACGGCGGCGGTGTGCTCGCGCAAGTCCATCCGGGCGTGCAGCCCGGCGAGGAAGGGCGGCAGCCACCAGTTCGCCGCGCCCATGAACCGCATCGTCGCCGGGACGAGCAGCGACCGGACGAGCGCCGCGTCCACCACGACCGCGACGAACATGCCGACGCCGATCAGCTTCACGACCGTGATGCCCGCCATGCTGAACGCGGCGACCACCACGAGGAACAGCAGCGCCGCGCTGGTGATGATGCCGCCGGTGTGCTGCATGCCGGACGCGACCGCGACGCGGTTGTCGTGCGTGAGGTCCCATTCCTCGCGGATGCGGCTGAGCAGGAAGACCTCGTAGTCCATCGACAGGCCGAACACGACCGCGAGGATGAGGATCATGCTGGTGGCCTCGACGCCGCCCGTCGGGGTGAAGTCCAGGACGCCGGCGAGATGCCCGTACTGGAAGCCCCACACGATCGCGCCGAACGAGGCCCCGATCGACAGGACGTTCATCACGATCGCCTTCAGCGGCAGCACGATCGACCCGAAGAACATGAAGAGCAGGATGAACGTGGCGACCCCGACGAACAGCGCCATCTTCGGCAGCGTGCGCATCAGGCTCGACATCAGGTCCATCTGCGAGGCCGTGCTGCCGCCGACGTCGACGTGCATCGGATAGCCGTCCTTGGACAGGCTCATCGCGCGGATGTCCTTGACGAGGTCCTGGGCGTGCTGGTCCATCGGCTCGTACTTGTGCGTGACGGAGATGCGCACACCGCCGTACGCGCCCGAGTAGCCGGTGAACTGCGCCTCGGTGACGCCGGGGAGCTTCGCCAGGTTCTGCCGGAACTCCTCCAGGTAGGGCGGGATGGGGTCGCCCTTCTTGGCGGGCTTCCAGTCGCGCGGGATGAGGTCGCCGGAGACGACCACGTCGATCGGCTCGGCGGACCCGTTCGGGAACTCCTTCTTGACCGTCTCGACGACGGCTCGGGTGGGGCTGTCCTTCGGCAGGACGCGCGCGTCCACGCTGCCGAACTGGACGTTCAGGAACGGCACGAACATCACGCCGAGGATGACGAGCACGACCGCGAAGTACGGCAGCGGATGCTTCATCACGCTGTGGCCCAGCCGGTACCAGAAGCCGCTCTCCGGGTCGCGCTGCGCGCGCCTGGCCGTGGGCCGCCGCCACGGCATCCGCCCGAACTCGACGCCCCTGCCGAGGATCGCCAGCAGCGTCGGCAGCAGGACGATGGCGCCGAACACGGCGACCATGACCGTGGCGATGCCGGCGAGCCCGATCGTCCGGAGGAACATCTGCGGGAAGAGCAGCAGGCCCGCGAGAGCCGCCGACACGGTGATGCCGCTGACCATGATGGTGCGGCCCGCGGTCGCCATGGTGGCGGCCAAGGCCGACTCCCGGATCGGCTCCAGGGCCTCCTTGTACGCCTTCTTCGCGGCCTTGCGCGCGGCCTTGTCCCGCTCCCGCTTCCAAGGTTTGCCCGGTGGCAGCCCTTGCGCGGACATGCCTCTCTCCAGTTCCTCACGGAACCGGCTGATGATGAACAGCGAGTAGTCGATCGACAGGCCGACGCCCATCATCGTGACGACTTCGAGGGCGAACGACGTCACGTCCGCCGCGTACGTCACCACATGGAGCACGGCCAGGCCGCCGACGGTCGCGAAGATCGCCACGGCCATCGGCAGCTGCGCCGCCGTCCACGCCCCGAACAGGATCATCAGCAGGATGAACAGCGGCAGCGCCGTGATCAGCTCGGCGCGGACGATGTCCTTGACGACCTGCTGGCCGAACTCCTCGCCGAGCGGGATGCTGCCGCCGAGCTGCACGCGCAGCCCCGGCGCCGCCGCGAGCCGGTCCTCGACCGCGTGGTAGTTCTCGGCCTTCTCGGCACCGGTCTTGCCGCGGATCTTCACCGCGACGAACGTCGAGTGCCGGTCGTGGGACGCGAACGACTTCGCCGCGTCGCCGTCGAACGACCAGTAGGAGATGATCTCCTCGACGTTCGCCGTCGGCAGCCGCGCCACCGTGCCGATGACGCTCGCCTCGTAGCGCGGGTCGTCCACCGTCATCGTGTCGCTCGTGTAGAGGACGAGGACGTCGGGGTTCGTGCTGCCGAAGTAGGTCGCGCCGAGCTTGGCGACGAGCGTCGAGGACGCGTCCGGGTCCTCGAAGCCGCCCTCCTTGAACTTGGCGAACACGCCGAGGCCCCAGCCGCCCGCGACCACGGTCGTCAGCAGGATCAGCACGAGGCTGGTCCAGCGTCGCCGGTGGATGAGACGCCCCAGCCCCGAAAGCATGATCCTCCTGTGTCACCGCGGGCGGCGGCCGCCCGTGTCGAAGCTACTTGCGGGACGCCAGCCGCGCCGCCGTCGTCGGCAGCGCGCCGTCGAGATACCGCTGCCGCGTCGCCGCACGTGCGATCTTTCCGCTCGACGTGCGCGACACGCCACCCGGTTCGACCAACACGAAGTCGTGCACGCCCATCTCGTGCTCGATGTTGACGGCGCCGCGCACCGCCGCCTCGACCTCGTCCAGGTCGAGCCTGCCGAGCGGGACGCGGCGGTTGCGCTCGGCGACGACGACGAGCCGCTCGGTCTCCTCGCCGGTGAGCGCGAACGCGGCGACGTGGTCGGGGCGGACCGCGGCGTGCGCCTCCTGCGTCGTGACCTCGATGTCCTGCGGGTAGTGGTTGCGGCCGTCCACGATGATGAGGTCCTTGATGCGGCCGGTGACGTACAGCTCGCCCTCGTGGACGACGCCGTAGTCGCCGGTCTTCATCCAGGGCCCGGCCGGGAGGTCGCCGGGCTCGCTCAGCTCGCCGCCGAACGTGTCCTGGCTGCGCTCCGAGTTGCGCCAGTAGCCGGGGGCCGTGTTGGGTCCGTGCACCCAGATCTCGCCGACCCGGCCGTCCGGCTGCTCGACCCGCGTCTCCGGGTCGACGATCGCGACGAGCTGCCCGCAGGGGCCGCCGCACGACACCAGCTCGGACCCGCCCTCGCGCAGCCGCAGCTCGCCCTGCGTGAGCGCCTCCCGGTCCACCGAGATGACCTTCGGCGGGACGTCCTCGGCCGCCGCGGTGACGAACACCGTCGCCTCGGCGAGCCCGTAGCCGGGGGCCTGCGCGCCCGGCCGCAGCCCGGCCGGCGCCAGCGCGTCCGCGAACACCGACAGCGTCGACGGGCGGATCGGCTCGGCGCCGTTCAGGCAGGTCGTCAGCCCGGACAGGTCCAGGCCGGCGATCTTCTCCGGCGTCACCGCCGTCGCGACGTACTCGAACGCGAAGTTCGGCCCCGCCGTGTAGACGTTCCTGCCCGGCCGCGACGCGATCAGCTGCAGCCAGCGCATCGGGTTCATGATGAACGACACCGGGTCGGTGTAGATGGCGTGGTCGCCGTTCACCAGCGGCAGCGCCATCGTCGCGATCATGCCCATGTCGTGGAACAGCGGCAGCCAGCTCACCAGCTCCGGGTTCGGCTTCTCGGGCGCCCACCCGGACCACAGCTGCGCCGCGTTCGCCGTCACGTTCCCGTGCGTGATCTCGACCCCGGCCGGGCGGCGCGTCGACCCCGACGTGTACTGCAGGTACGCGAGGTCGTCGAAGCCGATGGGCTCGTCCTCCCACCGGTCGGCCAGCGCGAGGTCGACCTCCTCGGCGAACACGATCTCCTTGGGCCGGGGGACGTCGTGGTCGGCGAGGAACTTCTCCACGTGCGGCAGCGCGTTCCGCGTCGTGACGATGACCGCGGGCTCCGCGTCGGTGTAGGCGCCGATCAGCCGGTCGGCGTGCCCGGGCAGGTCGGGCGAGAACAGCGGCACCGCGATGACGTGCGCGTGCATCGCGCCGAGCATCGTCATCATGTACTCGAGGGTCTGCGGCAGCAGCAGCGCGGCCCGCTCGCCCGGCCCGGTGACCTGCCGCAGCGTCGCCGCCATCGCGCGCGCCCGGCGGTCCGTCTCGGCCCAGCTCGCCGTGACGTGCGCGCCCGCCGGGTCGGCCGAGTAGTCGACGAAGGTGTAGGCCGGCGCGTCCGGCTTCTCCCTCGCCCACCTCGCGACCCGTTCGATCAGCGGGGTGCGGCCGGAGCCGCCGGGCAGCAGTTCGGGAAGCAGCGAGCCCAGAGCCATTGAACATTCTCCCGAGGGGACGGGCCGGACGGGGCCCTCGTGCGGACGGGCGGGCGCCATCGGCGGAGCCGGGCCGCGTCGGCCGGGGCGCGCCCCCCGGCGACCGGCGATGATCGTCAAGCTACCGGATGGTAGTCAGCACGCGATATTAGCTCCCGGCCACATTCGCCGAAGCCGGGTTTGTCACCCCCGTGACAAGCGGAAAATCCCTTTCACGCCTGGGCGTTCGCCCGGTCACCGACCGTGCCCGCGCTCACGCCTCGCCGGAAAAGATCCGCTCCACGATGCCCCGGCGGTGCCGCCCCTGGTACGTCGTCTCCGGGTTGACCTCGTCCGGAAGCTCCGCGAGATAACGGCTCTCGGCGTCGATCAACTGCTCCAGTTCGCCGCGGTCGAGGAACACGCCCTTGCATCCCGGGCATTCCTCGATCACCACGCCGTGGCGTTCGTGGGTGTCGAGCTTCGACTCGCACTTCGGACACTGCAGCGTCGTCTCTGACATACCGGATCCCCTGTCCGTAACGACGGCTTTACTGCCAGGCGGACAGCCTACTGACATGGCGGCCGTTTCGGTATGGTCCGCCATTCGATCCGTCTGTCCGAAGGCGGGGCGCCCCCGTTCGCGTCGCCTTCCACCCGTCCGGGCGCGTCACCCGGCGGCGGCGTCATCCGCCTCCAGCGACCGCCGCAGCGCCAGCCGCCGCCTGTAGAGGCCGATGCAGGCGGCCCCCCAGAGCAGCCCGATCTCCGCGATGAGCGCGACACCGATGACGACCGCCCAGTCCAGCTCGTCGCCCTGCTCCAGCCCGACCGGCGCCATCAGCGTCATCCGGTTCGCGCCGGACGCGGCCCGCGGCCCTTGAGCCGCGCTGACGGGCGGCAGCACGACCTCCTTCGGCGGCGCGACGCTGGGCGGCGGAGGTCCGCCGGCCCCCGACCCCGGAAGCACACCCCCGTCCGGACCGTCGCCACTCCCCGGAGGCCCCACCGCGACGCAGGGCTCGTCCTCGCCGCACTGACCGTCATCAGGCGCATCAGTGGCCTGACCGCTGAAACTGGGCAGCTCCGCAGGCTTCTTAGTGGGGTGAGCGCTCGTACTGGGCTCGGGCACAGACGCCTCTGGCTCAGCCACCTCCGGCACAGGCACCTTCGGCACGGACGTCTTCGGCACTGACTGCTTCGGCACAGTCGTCTTCGGCACTGACTGCTTTGGGCTGGATGCCTTGGGGCTGGACGTCTTCGGCGCGTGGCTGCCGCCCGTACTCAGTTTCGGCGTGGACGGGCTAGGAGTCGCCTCAGGGCTTTCCGAGGCGAGACAGGGCTTCGAACCCTTGCGCGGCTTGCCGGTGCCACACGGCGTACTTGTCGGCAAGTGACTGCCACTTGGGCTCGGCCTCGGATGACCGGCCGTGGGTGCGGGTCCAGAGTGCCCGCTTGAGGTCGGCTTCGGGTCGGACGTCTCCGGCGTAGGACATGGGCTCCGTCCCGGACTCGCGTCGCCCGTGGTGCAGGGATCGGCCGTAGGCGAGTTTTCCGCCTCTGGCTTATCCGAATCGGCCGGTGAGTGAGCGTTCTGCTCAGGACCGGACGGTTCGGCGGACGCGCAGGCGCTGCCGTCGCTGCTCAACTCGCCGGACGGGCAGGGGCTGGGGACAGGCTTCGGACGGGACGGTTCCGTGGGGCACGGTGCGCCGTCACAGGACGGCGCGGACGTAGGCGCAGACGAAGGCGTGGACGTAGGCGTGGGCGAGGTCGAGGTGGTGTCCGAGAAGCCGAACACGGCGTCCAACGAACGGCCGGCGGCGTTCGGAGCGTCCGCCATCGCGCGAATGTTCAGAGGCTTCGCCGACGGTTCCGACACCCTTGACGCGGGGAGCCGCAGCGTGGCCGTCCGTACGCGTGGCTTCTCGCCCACGTCACCCAGCGCGCAGTCGAGGCGCCCCGGACCTGCCTCGGTGCAGTCTGCTGGGCGACTCGTCCAGGCGAGAGGGCGCTCTGCGGTGAGGCGCAGGGTCGCGCCGCGCGCGATGCCGCCTTCCGCATGGACACGGACCGTGTACACCACGGCGTACTCAGGTCCGGACGTGGTGACGCCGGCGAGCTCCTGGTTCATGAGTAAACGGACATTCGCCGGGCGTCCGTCCGGTACGGCCTCGGCGGCCGGGCTCATCAGCACGAGCGGTACGGCCAGCGTGCCGGTGGCAGTGATCGCACCCCAGCATGTCCTTCGGCGCACCGTTCCCCCTAGCTGTCTCCTTCATGGCTGCCAGGGGGGCGGCGCCGTGGCGCCGGGCACAGACAGTTATTGCCAAAACGCCGGTGCTAGTAACGTGCATCACTCCGGTG
Organism: Actinomadura sp. NPDC049382; assembly: GCF_040677125.1. Lineage (NCBI taxonomy): Bacteria > Bacillati > Actinomycetota > Actinomycetes > Streptosporangiales > Thermomonosporaceae > Actinomadura > Actinomadura sp. NPDC049382. The sequence goes on along the minus strand of NZ_JBFARO010000011.1, from coordinate 34,002 downwards.
GCGGACCCTCTTTCACATAGCGAAAACGGTTCTCCGTAGAATCGGGTTTGGCTGCGGCGAGGGAGAGGAGACCGGGGTGGCGGAGGCCGTTCGGTCGCTGGAGCGCGCGTTCGACCTGCTGGAGCATCTGGCGGACGCGGGCGGCGAGATGGCGCTGTCGGAGCTGACGGAGGTCTCCGGGCTGCCGATGCCCACGATCTACCGGCTGATGCGCACGCTCGTGAACAAGGGCTACGTCCGGCAGGAGCCGTCCAAGCGGTACGCCCTCGGGCCGCGGCTCATCAGGCTCGGCGAGGGCGCGAGCCGGCTGCTCGGCACCTGGGCGCGGCCCGTGCTGGCCCGCCTGGTGGACGAGATCGGGGAGACCGCCAACATGGCGGTGCTGGAGGGCGACGAGGCCGTCTACGTCGCGCAGGTGCCGTCCAAGCACTCGATGCGCATGTTCACCGAGGTGGGGCGGCGCGTCCAGCCGCATTGCACCGGCGTGGGCAAGGCGCTGCTGTCGCAGCTGTCCGACCAGCGGGTGCGGGAGATCCTGGCGCGCACGGGCATGGACGCGCACACCCCCAAGACCTTCACCGACCCGGACGCGCTGCTGGCCGAGCTGGACCGGATCCGCGAGCAGGGCTACGCGCTGGACGACGAGGAGCAGGAGATCGGCGTCCGCTGCGTCGCGGTGCCGCTGCCGGGGACGCCGACGCTGACGGCGATCTCGGTGTCCGGCCCGTCCGGGCGCATGACGAGCGAGGCCGTCCCGGGCGTCGTGCCCATCATGCGGGACGCCGCCGAACGCTTCGCGAAGGAACTGAGCCCCACGACGTCCTGACGCGCGCGGGCTGTCAACCTTCCACCGCCCCCGCCGCGTTAGAGCGCCGTGAAAGAGACAACGCACGACGACGCGTACAGCGCCTTCGTCGCGGCGGCATGGACCAGGCACTACGGGCTGGCCGTTCTCCTGACCGGCGACCCCCACCTCGCTGAGGAACTGCTCCAGGACTGCCTGGTGCGGCTCTACGTGCGGTGGCGCCGCGTCTCGGCCGGCGAACCCGACGCCTACCTGCGGCGCATGCTCGTCAACGGCAACGTCAGCCGGTGGCGGCGGCGCCGCAGGGAGACGCTCACGGCCGCCGGGCCCGACCGCGGTGTCGCGGGCCCGGCGGGACCGGACGACGAGCTCCGCCGCGCGCTGCTGGCCCTGCCGCAGCGTCAGCGCGCCATCGTCTTCCTGCGCCACTACGAGGACATGACGGAGAAGTCGGTCGCGGCGGCACTGGGGTGCTCCGTCGGGACCGTCAAGAAGCAGCATTCCCGGGCGATGGCGCGGCTGCGCGGCCTGCTCGGCGCGAAGGAGGAGGTCTCCCTGTGAACGTTCAGGAGCAGCGGCTCACGGACGCGCTCGGCTCCCTGTCCGGCGGCACGCCGTCCCCGGCCCCGGTGGACGAGGTACTGCGGCGCGGCAGGCGGGCGAAGCGGACCCGGCGGGCGGCGGTGCTCGGCGGATCGACCACCGCCGTCGCGGCCGGCGCGCTGGCGGTCGCGCTCGCGGCCGGGACGGCCTCCGGGACGGCTCCCGTGCAGCCGCCTGGCAAGGCGGACGGCCGGACGACGCTGGTCGCCGCCGTGGAGGCGACCTCCGCGACGAGCTTCACCGTCGAGATGACCAACACGATGCGGCAGGGGGACCGGCGCCCGCACGTCGAGCGGTACCGGGGGGCCTTCGACGCCGCGAAGCACCGCGGCTACCTGCGCGGGCCGCTGTCCGCGCGGACGGCACCAGAACTCCGGTTCGTCGACGACCGGACATACGTCTACCGCGGGACCTGGAAGGAGATCGAGGGCGGCTTCGGCATGCTGTCCCGGGGCACGCTCGCCCCGGCGTCGCTCGCGGCGGACCCGGCGTCCCTGCTGCGGCGCCTGCAGACGCTCGGCGAGGTGAAGCCCGCCGGCGAGGGGACGTACACGTTCACGTACGCGCCCCTCAAGACCGGTGGCCCCCCAACGGGCGACCGCGTCGACGGGACGGTCACCGTTGCCGATCGGAAGGTGCGGCGGATCGAGCAGACGACCGTCATCAGGTCCGCGGATCCCGAGATCGCCGACCGCGACCCGGTGCGGTTCACGTCCGTGATCGAGTTCTCCGGCTACGGCACTCCGGTCCAGGTCGACGTGCCCTGACCGGCCTGCGGCGCTCCCGCCTCACGCGGGGGCGCCGCGCGCTCGTCGGTCGACGGGCGCGTCAGTCGACGGGCTCGCCGACGATGACGGTCGGGCGGCCGCTGCGCTCCCAGGTGACGAAGTCGCCGGCGGAGCGGACGAGCACGGCCGCGAGCCACAGGGCCAGGCCGGTGTCGTCGGCGATGCCCACGACCGGGATCACGTCGGGGACGGCGTCGATCGGGGAGACGATGTAGACGAGGCCGAGGGCGAGCAGGCCGAGCGTCCCGAAGGACATGCCCTTGTACTGCCCGCGCAGGACCGACTTGAGCATCCGCGGGACGGCCCGCACCCGCTCCCAGAACCCCGGCGCGTCGGGCTTCAGGGTCTCGCTGTAGATCTGCCAGGCCTGGCCGGCGGCGGCCGCGCTGCGCTTGCTGTTCACGAGCACTCCTCGTCCGAACGGGGTCGTGAGGGCGCGCCCCCGCGGCGCCCACGCTTACCTAGGACGCGACGCCCGCCGGAAATGTTCCCCTTGTCGGATCACCTGGCGCCGTTCTGCGCGAACCGAGGTGAGTTCTTCATCACTCCCGCGGCCGAGGTGCGGCGATTCGCGGCGTGTTGCCCGGCGTCCGCTGCCAGCATGTCCCTACGGGCGGCTCCCCCAGCACGACCGGCACGGCCCGTCGAGCATCGCAGGAGTGACGAACCGATATGAGCGGCGACCATACGAACCGTCCCGTCCATGGCACCGCGGCAGGCGACGCCTACGTCGCGCTGCCCCCGACCGCGGTCGACGCCGAAGCCTCCGGCCCGGTCCGGCTGATCGTGGCCTGGCCCGGGTTCGACCCGCCCCGCACGGCCGCGGCGCTCGCGGCGGCGGTCCCGATGACGGGCGTGCCGGTGTGGCGGGTCTTCCTCGACCTGCCGGGCCGCTCACCGGGCGGGCTCGGCTCGGGCGCGATCCTGGAGACCGAGGCCATCGAGGCGTACTGCGCCGCGGTCGAGGACGCCGTGGAGCGGCTGCCCGCCACCCTCGCCGAGATCCGCCGCGACCTCGCGCTCCCGGACGGCCCGGTCGCGCTGGCCGGGTTCAGCACGGGCGCCGCCGCCGCGCTGCTGGCCGTCCTGAGCGACACCGTGCCGGTGCGCACCGCCGCGCTCGTCGCGCCCGTGACCGCCCCGGCGCGGGCCGCGCGGGCGGTGGAGCAGCGGTCCGGCCGCGAGCGGGACTGGACGCCCCACGCCGCCGCCCGCGCCGACCGCCTCGACCTCGGCGCGCTCGCCCCCGGCCTCGCCGGACGCGACGTCCCGACGCTGCTCATCGGCGGCGCCAAGGACCGCGTCGTCCCGCCCCGCGAGATCACCGCCCTGCGCGACCTGCTGCGCCGGCACGGCACCGGGGCCGTCGAGTCGACCACGTTCCGGATGGGGCACGCGCTGGCCGCCGAGCCCGGCACCGAGCCGCGCCCGCCCATCACCGAGGCCGTCCAGGTGGACACCGCCCTCACCGACTGGTTCCGCGACCATCTGGCCGACACCGGGCCGGCCGAGGACGGCAGGCACGGCGCCTGGTCGGCGGACGGCGCGGCCGGCGCCGCCCCGGCCGCGCGGCCGGGAGCGGTCGCCGGCCACCCCTCGTGACCGGCGGGAGATGACGCGGCTCAGCCGCGCGACAGCACCTCGTAGCGGACGGGGATCACACCCGACCCAGTGCCGCCGACCTTCTTCATCGCCGCCCTGGACAGGTCCAGGCAGCGGCCGCCCGCGTACGGGCCGCGGTCGTTGATGCGGACGACGACCGAACGGTCGTTGTTCTTGTTCGTGACCCGGACCTTGGAGCCCATCGGCAGCGTCTTGTGCGCGGCCGTCAGCTCGTCGGGGTCGAAACGCTCACCGCTCGCGGTCATCTGGCCCTCCCAGTAGTAGGAGGCCTCGCACGATCCGGACGCGATGACCTTGTGCTTCTTCGCGGTCTTCTGCTTCGGCTTCGCCAGGTGCGCGGCGGCGGCGTCCGACTTCGGCGCCTTCTCCCGCTCCTTGGGCCGCTGCTGGTTCTCCGGGTCCTTCGACGCCGTCGGCGACGGCTCCGGTGCGCGCGTCCCGCCGCGGCTCACCCGCGGCGCGTCGGCGTCCGGGCGGTCGGCGAGCGGGTCGGCGGGCCGCTTCGCGGTCTGCGCCGCCTGCGCGGATCTCGCCGACCCGTCCCCGTTGACCAGGGCGAACGCCCCGGCGGCGAGGACGGCGACGGCGGCGCCGGAGACGATCAGGACGGTGCGCAGGCGCGCGCGAAGCAGACGTCTAACAGGGCTGCTCACAGAGGAGTCCTTTGTTAGGGGACAGGGCCCCGGACGCCCGGCTTCATCTCACGGCGCGCTCAGGCGACCTCTCCGTCCCCCGAGTCCTCCGCCGCCGGCGGGCGCGCTCGCCCGTCCCGTCTCCGCGCCGCTCTCAGGCGCGTCCGCGTCATCGCGGTCCGGCGTCCGGCAGGTGCGGCGGGAAATGCTTCTTCACTTTTGATCACTAAAGCGCCGCACAAGTCCTTGACCGTACGTTGTGTCTCGTGTGAATCAAGACGTAGGGCCCTGGTTTGTGGGGTTTGTCACCCGACTCTTTGCGCTGCGAAGTCGATCAACTTCACGCGGTCACGCCCTATGTAGATCGTCTTTACTCTCCCTTGACCGGCGATCTCGGGCAGATAACAACCGTTCGCGGACAACGCGACGGGGCGTCCCGGGGATGCCGATCGCATCCGCGGAACGCCCCGTCGCGGTGGACTAGAGGGTGCGCGTCACCCGAGCCCGGGCACGCCGAGCCCGGTCGTGCTCAGCATGGACAGCGGGCCCGCCAGCGGACCGTTCTCCAGCGGGCCGCCCTCCAGCGGACCGGCCGCCGGGCGCGGGCCGGGGCCGTCCGCCCGGCGCTCGGTCGCGCCCTTGGCCTTCAGCACGTCCACGACGTTGCCGAGCCCCTCCTGGGTCTGGTCGAGCTTCACGCCGGCGTCGTTCACGGCCCCGTTGGTCTGGCCGAGGACGTCGTCGGCCGGCACCGGCGTGGCGCGGCGCTCGCGCGGCGGGAAGAGCATCGTGCCGACCGGCACCCCGACGGCCTTCGCGGCGGCGAGCGTGGCCGGCACGTTGGCGACGTTCGCGGGCAGCACCTCCTGCAGCCCGTCGGCCGGCATGCTCACCGGCGCGCCGGTGCGGCGCGCGCCCGGCGCGGCGGCCCGCGCGCCCGGCAGGTCGCCGAGGGCGCCCTGGCCGACCGTGTCGCCGAGCTTCTTCAGGAGCGCCCCGCCGTCCGCCACGCCGGAGTCCGGCGGGGCGGGCACCGCGGCCGTCCGCCGGGCGGAGACGGGCGCGATGTCGGTGGCGCCCGGAGCGCCGCGGAGCGCGTCGTCGACGGCGCCCGTCGCGCGCTCGGCGGTCTGGCCGCCGGTCCGCAGGACGGGGTCCGGGACCGCCCCGCTGATCGGGTGGGCGGCGGCGGCCGTGTCGTAGAGCAGTTCGGTGGACGGGCCCGGCACGTCCCCCGCCGGCGTGTGCGCGGCGTTCGCGGGCGCGGACGCGACCGCGAGCACGGCGGCGAACGGAGCGACGACGGCGGCGCCCAGCAGACCTCTGGCAGATCGGTTCATGTTTCCCCCCGGTTTTTCCGGCTTGACCCTGCACGTGTGATGTGCGCCCGCCGGACCGGCGAATTCGGCGCACCGTCGAGCGGGGACGTTAGTACAACCGGAAGGCGCGTACGGCCGATTAGGGAATCAATTGCCGAACCGCGGAAAGATCTCCCTGGAATTGATACTCGGCCGCGCCCGAGTCGCCAAAGGATGACAATTTCCGACATAAGAGAAGGCGAGGGCGCCGCGCCTGGCGCCCCCGCCTCCCTCCCGCCCCGGTTACTCGGCCGCGCCGAGCGAGATGGCCTCGTCGACCTCGTCCTTGCGCGCCGCGACCTCCGCCGCGTAGCGCTCCTCGTCGACCTTCTCGGCGATCTCCTCGTCCTGCTTCATCAGCGCCTCCAGGTCGGCCTTGGCGTTGTCGAGAACGCCCATGTCCTGGTAGGCCGCCTGCACCTTGTCGCCCCAGAGGCCGACGTCCCGGACGCACGGCACGATCCGGCTGAACAGCAGGGACTGATAGAGGGTGTACATATCGGAGTTGTCGACGAACTCCATGCACTTCTCGACGGGCATGTCGAGCGTCTCGAAGATCTCGCGCCCCTTGAAGCGGTCGCGCATCAGGTAGCAGCCCTCGACGACGAACTCCTCGCGCTCGGCCCGCTCCTTCTCGGTGAGCTCGGCGTAGTAGTCCTTGAGCGCGAGCCGCCCGAACGCGACGTGCCGCGCCTCGTCCTGCATGACGTACGCCAGCAGCTGCTTGACCAGCGGGTTCGTCGACATGTCGCGGTACAGCCCGAACGCGGCGAGCGCGAGGCCCTCGATGAGGACCTGCATGCCGAGGTAGGGCAGGTCCCAGCGGCTGTCCTCCAGCGACTCGGCGAGCAGCTTCGCCAGGTCCTGGTTGATCGGGTAGTACATCCCGATCTTCTCGTGCAGGAACTTCGTGTACAGCTCGACGTGCCGCGCCTCGTCCATCGTCTGGGTCGCGGCGTAGAACTTCGAGTCCAGGTCGGGGACGGACTGGACGATCCGCGCCGACACGTTCAGCGCCCCCTGCTCGCCGTGCAGGAACTGGCTGAACAGCCACGATCCCTGGTGCCGGCCGAACTCGTCCCGCTCCTTCTGCGACATCTTCTCCCAGATGTCGGACCCGAAGAGGGGGTTGAAGTTCTCCGGCAGCCCGGCGACGTTGAGGGGGTCCACCTCAAGGTCCCAGTCGATGCGCTTCTGCGCGTCCCACTGCTTGTCCTTGCCCTTCTGGTACAGGTTCAGCAGCCGGTCGCGTCCGTCGTCGTACTCCCAGGTGAAGCGGGTCTCTCCCGCCATGGGGACGTTCCACGTCTCGGTCGGGACCGGGGTGGAGTAGAGGTCAAAGGAACTCACGGGGGGATCCTCCTCCAGGCGTTGCGCCGCGCCCTCGCGACGCCGGTCTGCACCGCCCACGGCTTTACATACCTTCGTAACATGTAAAGCCCGGGGAAACCAGGGCCCTCGCGGGAACGTCCCAAAGCCGTCGCCCGCACCTCCCCGGAGGGAGACGCGGGCGAGGGGACGAGCGGGCCGGTGCGCGGACGGGCGCCGGGTCAGCGGGACTGGAGGGCGTCTAGGCCGACGGCCTGCGCGATGACGAGCCGGCGGTCGAGGCGCGGGTCCTTGATGTCGACGGTGTAGCGGTCGCGGAACCCGAACTTCTTCTCCACCGAGAAGACGACCTGGTCGCCCGCGTAGAAGTCGAAGTGGTACGGCCAGGCGAACGGCAGGCTGTCCACGTACGGGATGATCTGCCAGACGCGCCGCAGCACGGCCACGAACTTGTTGCGCTCGCTGCCCGTGGTCACGCCGAGGCCCGGCTGCTCCATGTGCCAGGTGGAGGCCAGCAGCGACTTCTTGAAGTCCTTGCGGAAGACGCCGATCGGCTGCCCGTGCGCGTCGGTGATGTCGTAGGCGGACGCGAGGTCGATCCGCTTGCGCGCCTTGAAGCCGAGGATCGGACGCGTCTTGGTGTCGTCCGAGTACAGGGTGACCTGCTCCTTGAACGCCAACCGCTTCTGCTGCGCGAAGGCGAGCAGCTCGCCCTCCCCGCCGCCGGGGGCCTCGGCGTGCACCTCGTACTGGTTCACCATCAGGCGCACCCGCTGCCGGATCAGCAGCCTGTTCTGCGCCTGCAGTCTCTCTTCGTCCAGCGGACTCACCCGTTCTGTCGCGTTGTGCGGTGGGAGTCTGCCACAGCGCGTCCCCGACATCCCGGTTTTTCCGGGAGTGGGGGACCCCGACGCCTTTGGGCGACGGGGGAGGGCCCTGATCAGGAGTGCTGGATGTGGGAGGCGAGGTAGGCGTGGATCATGCGCTCGGCCTCGGCGACGATCTCGGGGTCGCCCTCGGGGCTGCGGCGGAAGGCCATCTTCAGCACGGCGTCGCCGGCCTCGACCGCGATGGCGAGGGCGGTGGCGAGGCCGGGGGTGTCCTGGACGTCGAACGTGCCCACGATCATGCGGCGCAGCCGGTCGGCGACGACGGCGTTGTTGTCGGCGTCGGAGTCGAGCAGGTTGACGTCGGCGACGTCGCCGAACCGCAGCACGCGGAAGCCCGGGACGGTGCGGTGCATCTCGACGAAGATCTCGATGATGGCACCGACCGTGTCGGACCAGTCGCCGAACCCGCCCGCGGCCAGCCGCGCGGAGATGCGGTCGCCGAACTCCTCCAGGTTGCGCAGGGCGAGGGCCTGCGCGACGGCGCGCTTGTCGGGGAAGAACTGGTACACCGAGCCGATCGCCACTTCGGCGCGCTGGGCGATGCGCGTCGTGGTGAGGCCGTCGTAGCCGTCCTCGTCGAGGATGTCCGCGCAGGCGTCGAGCATCCGCTGGACGCGTTCGGCGCTGCGGCGCTGGGCGGGACGGCGGCGGAGCGGGGTCCGGATCTCGGTCACCAGGTCATTGTCCCCGACCGCGGGGGTGCCCCGCATGGACCGCCTAGCCGTTCCCCACCCCGGGGCCACCGGAGTCTTCCGCCCGCACCACCCCGCCACTAATATCCGAAGGCTATTCGCATTTTCGGGAGGGGATCGCGATGGGGCTTCCGGAAGGCTTCCGCTGGGGCGTCGCCACCGCCGCCTACCAGATCGAGGGCGCGGTGGACGAGGACGGGAGGGGCCCGTCCACCTGGGACACCTTCGCGCGCACGCCGGGACGCGTCCGGGACGGCCACACCGGCGACGTCGCCTGCGACCACTACCACCGGTGGCCGGAGGACGTCGCGCTGATGGCGGGCCTCGGCGTCGACGCCTACCGGTTCTCGATCGCGTGGCCGCGCGTCCAGCCGTCGGGGAGCGGGCCCGTCAACGCCAAGGGCCTCGACTTCTACGACCGGCTCGTGGACGGCCTGCTCGCCGCCGGCATCTCCCCCGCCGCCACCCTCTACCACTGGGACCTCCCGCAGCCGCTCGAAGACGCCGGCGGGTGGCTGGAACGTGACACCGCCTACCGGTTCGCCGAATTCTCCTACCTGGCGGCCGAGCGGCTCGCGGACCGCGTGGACATGTGGATAACCCTGAACGAGCCCGTGGTCGTCATGGCCTACGGCTACGCGTTCGGCGTCTACGCGCCCGGCCGGGCGCTGATGCTGGACGCGCTCCCCACCGCGCACCACCAGCTCCTCGCGCACGGCCTCGCCGTCACCGCGCTGCGCAGCCGCAACGCCCGCGCCGTCGGGCTGACGAACCACTACTCGCCAGCGTGGGCCGCGTCCCCCGCCGACCAGCCCGCCGCCGACGCGTTCGACACGTTCATGAACCGGCTGTTCACCGACCCCGTGCTGCTCGGCCGCTACCCCGACCTGATGGGGGACGCGCCCTACATCCGGTCGGCGGACATGTCGGTCATCGCCTCGCCCATCGACTTCCTCGGCGTGAACTACTACCAGCCGACGCGGCTGGCGACGCCGTCCGAAGGCCCGCTGCCGTTCGAGATCACGGACATCACCGAGTACCCCACGACCGGCATGGGCTGGCCCATCGTCCCAGACGCCTTCCTGTCACTGCTCCGCACGCTCGACACCCGCTACGACCTGCCGCCGCTCTATATAACGGAGAACGGGTGCTCGTTCCCCGACGAGATCGGCGCGGACGGCACGGTGGACGACTCGTCCCGCATCGCGTTCATGGACGCCCACATCAAGGCCATGCGCACCGCCGTCGACGAGGGCATCGACGTCCGCGGCTACTTCGCGTGGTCGCTGCTGGACAACTTCGAATGGTCCGAGGGCTACCACCCGCGCTTCGGCCTCGTCCACGTCGACTACGCGACGCAGAAGCGCACCCCAAAGAAGTCCTACGGCTGGTACAGGGATCTCATAGCGTCGCCGTAACCGGTTTTACGCTGGGAGTATGCCCGTCGAAGGACAAGTCCTCGGTAGAGCCCTCAGGCAGGCCCAGTACCGGCACCACAGGGCCCTTGACGGCAGGCTCGCCGGCGTCGGCACCACGCTGGCGCAGTGGGACGCGCTCCGGGCGATCAGCCGCTCCCCGGGCGCGTCCGCCCGGGCGCTCGCCGCCGAGACGTTCCAGAGCGAGCAGGCGTTCGGGACGCTCGCCGGGCGCCTCACCGCGCAGGGGCTCATCGACCGGCGCCCAGGCGCGGGCCGGAGCATCGAGCACCACCTCACGCCCGCCGGCGAGAAGACCCTGGCGGCCGGGCACGCCGTCGCCGACGAGGCCCTCGCCGAACTCTTCGCCCCGCTGGCGGAGGACCAGCGGGCCGCCCTCCTCGACCTGCTCCTGCGCATCGGCCGGACGGACTGACCCGCGCGCCCCGGCGGCCCTCCCGGATAGTCTGCTCTCTCCGCTTTCGCCGGGGAGGTAGTGGATGCCGGAAAGTCGTCCGTTGCGCAGCAACGATCCGCGCGAAGTGGGCGGATTCCGGCTGACGGCCCGGATCGGCGAGGGCGCCCAGGGCACCGTCTACCTGGGCGAGTCGGACGAGACCGGGCAGCGCGTCGCCGTGAAGCTGCTGCACGCCGACTTCGGCCGGGACCCGCGGGCCCGCACCGCGTTCGAGCGGGAGCTCGCCGCGGCCCGCCGCGTCGCCCCGTTCTGCACCGCCCGCGTCCTCGCCGCCACCGCCGACGACGACCTCCCGCACATCATCACCGAGTACGTCGACGGCCCGTCGCTGAAGGACCTGATCGCCGAGCGCGGCACCGCGTCCCCCGACGAGCAGGTCCGGCTGGCGATCGGCACCGCGACCGCGCTGGCCGCGATCCACGAGGCGGGCGTCGTCCACCGCGACTTCAAGCCGGCCAACGTGCTGCTCGGCCCGGACGGCCCGAAGGTCATCGACTTCGGCATCGCGCGGCCGCTCGACGCCACGTCCGCCACCATGACCGGCGCCGTCGGCACGCCCGCCTACATGGCGCCCGAGCAGGTGTCGGGCTCGTCCGGCGGCGCGCCCGTGGACATGTTCGCGTGGGCCTGCACGATGGCGTTCGCCGCCAACGGGGTGCCGCCGTTCGGCGGCGACTCGGTCCCGGCGATCATGCAGCGCATCCTGTACGGGGAGCCGGACCTCGGCGCGCTCACCGACCGGCTCCGCGATCTCGCGGCGTCCTGCCTGGCCAAGGACCCGGCGGACCGTCTCACCGCCACGCAGGTGCTCCAGCGGCTCCTCGGCATCGGGCCGGACGCGAACCTCCTCGCCGAGGGCACCTCCGCCGCCACCCGTCCCGCCGGCACCGCGCCCGCCGCCGCGCCGATCGCGCCCCCGCCTCCGGCCGGCCCGTGGACGCCGCCGGCCGCCGCCCCCGCGCCGCCCAACGCCGGGCCTCCGTTCGGCGGGGGCACCGCTCCCGGCGCCGGCCCGGTCGGGCTGCCGCCGGGCTTCCCCGCCGCCGCGAGCACGCGCCCGGCGAAGGGGCGGAGCAAGCGTCCGCTGCTCGTCGCCGGTGCGGCGGCGGCCGGTGTGCTGCTGGTGGTGGGCGGGCTCACCACCGCGATCCTGCTGAACGGCGGCGACGAGCCCGGCACGAAGAAGACCGACGATCCGAACAGCGGCAAGCCGGTCGCGCAGACGACGCACGCCGGAGCCAAATGCACCTACCCGCCCTCGTCCAGCAATCAGGTGAAGTTCGTCGGGACGCCGCCGGTCAGCCCGCCCCAACTTCCCACCAAGGCCACCATCAAGACCAACGTCGGCGTCCTGGAACTGAAACTGGACCCGGCGGCGCCGTGCACGGTGAACTCGCTCGCATTCCTCGTCAAGAAGAACTTCTATAACGGCACGTCATGCCACCGTCTGACCACGAACCCGAGCCTGAAGGTCCTCCAATGCGGTGACCCGACCGGAACCGGAGCCGGAGGCGCGTCGTACGTGTTCGCCAACGAGAACACGTCCGCGCCCTACAACAGGGGCACCGTGGCCATGGCCAACGCGGGCCCCGGCACCAACAGCAGCCAGTTCTTCATCCTCTACGGGGACGCACCGGCCATCGACCACTCCTATTCGGTCTTCGGGCAGGTCACCTCCGGTCTGAACGTCATCGACCGGGTCGCCGGGAAGGGCACGGAGAGCGGCGACGACGGCCAGCCCAAGCAGAAGGTCACGATCACCGAGTTCACCACCTCGGCGGCATAGCGCCCGTTTGCCACGCCTTCCCGTATTCGCCGCTTCTGCGTCTCCTGACCTACACCGCGTCGCACCGGTCCGCTTTAATGGCGGTCGACTCGCCCCGGCGAGCGGAAACCTGAACATCGGAGCACGGGGAGCCGCGGTGGAAGACCTGCGTCCTGGAGACCCTCGCGCCGTCGGCCGATATGCGCTCTCGGCCCGGCTCGGCGCGGGCGGAATGGGGCAGGTATTCCTCGGCTCGTCGCCGGGCGGGCGCCCGGTGGCGGTCAAACTCGTCCATCCGGGGCTGGCCTCCGACGCCGAGTTCCGGCGGCGTTTCAAACGCGAGGTCGAAGCGGCGCGCCAGGTCGGCGGCTTCCACACCGCCCCGGTCGTGGACGCGGATCTCGACGCCCCCGTCCCATGGCTGGTCACGGCCTACGTCCCCGGTCCGTCGCTCGCCGCCGCCGTCGCCGAGCACGGGCCGTTCCCGCTGGAGTCGGCCCTCGTGCTGGGCGCCGGGTTAGCCGAGGCCCTGGAGGCCATCCACCTCGCCGGCGTCGTGCACCGCGACCTCAAGCCCTCGAACGTGCTGCTCGCGGCCGACGGCCCGCGCGTCATCGACTTCGGCATCGCCCGCGCCGTGGACGCGTCCGGTGTCACCGCGCACGCCGGGACGCCCGGATTCATGGCGCCCGAACTGCTGTCCGAGGGGACGGTCACGCCCGCCTGCGACGTCTTCGCCCTCGGCGCCGTCCTCGCGCACGTCATGGGGGTGCGGCCCTTCGGCGAAGGGCCCTCGGAGGCCCTGGTCTACCGGGTCGTCCACAAGGAACCCAACCTGGACGCCCTGCCTGACCCCCTCCGGGACATCGTCGCGAACTGCCTCGCCAAGGACCCGGCGGCGCGTCCGGAGCCGCCGGAACTGCTGGACGCGCTGCGCCCGGCCGGCGGCAGCGGGGCGTGGCTTCCGCAGCCCGTCCAGGAAATGCTGACCCGCTATCCCGCCCCCGGCACCGACCCCGCCTTCGGGACCGGCCCCCGGGTTGGAACCGGGCAAGGAGCCGGAACCGGTCAAGAAGCCGCGGGCGAGGCCAGCGGGTGGACGCTCGTCGCCCCGGAAACCCATGCCACCACGCAGCTTCCGCCCGTGCTGTTCAAAGGCAACAGACTTCCCGTCGCGCTGGCGCTCGTCGGGCATTCCCTCCGCTTTCTGCTCGGCCTCGTCCTCGGCCTCTTCACCTTGAAGGGCGTGGTCGGCATGGCGGATTCCGGGGGCGGCCCCTTGCCCGTGCTGATCCTCGCGGTGCTCTTCGTGATGGCCATCGCACTCGTCCGCGTCCCCGTGGCCTGGCTCGTCCCGCTCATCAGGGAACTGCTGAGCCCGTGCGACCTGGAAATCAGCCACAACGGCATCCAGGTCCGGTTCGGCGGCCGGCTCGTCCGCTACCCGTGGCAGGGGATCGGCCGCGTGGTGGTCCGCCGCGCGGACTCACCCGCCGGATGGTCGCTCTGCGTCTCCCCTGCCGCCGGCACCGGTCATCCACCGACGAGAGGGCCGCGCACCCCGCTGTGCTACCTGGAGAGGAAGACGGGCTGGATCGTCGTCATGCCCGTCCACCGGATCAAGGGTTCCCGGCAGGAGCTCGAAGGCGTCCTCATGCGCTACAGCGGCCCGCGCTGGGGCGGCAACGGCTGACTCCGGGCGGGGGCGGCCACCCGCCGGCCGTCCCGCGGCTGGAATGATCGCGGCATGGATTCGCTGGACGAGGTGCGGGCCCGGATCGACGGCATCGACGGCGAGCTCGTCCGCCTGCTGGCGGAGCGGCAGGGCCTGGTGCGCGCCGCCGCCGCCTTCAAGACCGACGAGCAGGCGGTCCGCGCCCCGGACCGAGTGGAGCGGGTCGTCGCGCTGGCGCGGCGGCGGGCGGCGGACGCGGGCCTCGCGCCCGAGGTCGCGGAGGCCGTCTGGCGGTCGATGATCGCCGCGTTCATCGACCTGGAGCTGGCGGAGCACGCCGCTCAGCGCCCGAGCTGACCCGAGAGCCGCCCCGCGGCCGGCACCGTCCGGCGGCGGTAGTAGTGGACGGTCAGCACCGCCAGCAGCGGCCCCCAGGCGAGGAACGGCGCGTAGGCGGCCGTCATGACGGCCCCGGCGAAGCCGTGCGGGCTGTCGCTGTCGGCCATCGCGTCCGTCCAGCCGGAAGCGCCCACCAGGCCCAGGGCCGTGACGGCCGCCGCCCCCAGCGACGCCGTGCCGACGGCGAACGGCACGGGCACGCGGCACCCGCCGACGAGCGGGAACCAGCGCGGGAACACCTCGCCCCACGGCCGGACCAGCCCGAACGCGAGCAGCGCGAAGAGTTCGCAGACGACGCTCAGCGCGAAGACGTACGGGGTGCCGATCGGATGCGGGAAGTCGGCCATCTCGCCGCCCTCCGCGAACCCCATCGGCACGCCGAGGCCGAGGGCGATCCGCCACAGGCCGGACGGCAGGACGGTCAGCGGGACGAGGTGGGCGACGCGGTCGGCCCACACGGGCACCGGACGGGCGGTGGTGGTCATGGACTTCATGCTCATCGGCGCGCCCCCGCCGCCACGTCACCCGCGAGAGCCATGATCATCCCCCGCCGGAGGGAAAACGGGCCGTCCGGCCCTAGGCGTTCGCGCGCTCGGCGCCGAGGACGCCCAGCGGGTCGGCCAGCAGCGCGGCGAAGCCCAGCTCGGCGGCGCCCGCCAGCGTCGCGTCGTAGCCGAGGGCGGCGGTGCGGAGCGCGACCCGCTCCCGCGACACCGGCAGGCCGCTCGTCCGGACGCGGGCCCGGACCTGCGGCGCCGCGCCCCGGTAGATCTCGCTCAGCATGCCGCCGAAGACGACGACGCCGGGATTGAACAGGTTGATCAGGTTGACGACGCCGATGCCGAGCCAGCCGCCGACCCGGTCCAGGGCGTCCCGGGCCGCCGGGTCACCCCGCTCGGCCGCCGCGACGACCGCCCGCACGCCGTCCCGGCCGACCGGCCCGCCGGCGCGTCCGGCGGCCTCCAGCAGCGCCGGTTCGCCGACCTCCGCCTCCAGGCAGCCGCGCGAACCGCAGTTGCAGGGCCGCCCGTCGTACGGGTTCACGATCATGTGGCCGAGTTCGGCGGCGTAGCCCTCGTCGCCGTCCAGCAGCCGGCCGCCGACGATGATGCCGCCGCCCACCCCGACGTCCCCGTGCAGGTAGACGAGGTTGCGGCTGCCGACGCCCGCGCCGCGCACGTACTCGGCCAGCGCGCCCAGGTGGGCCTCGTTGCCGACCGCCACCGGCAGCCCGAGCCCCAGCCGCCGGCCGAGCTCCGGACCGACGTCGAGGTCCGTCCAGCCCATGGTGGGCGCCAGCCGCACCTTGCCGTCGACGGCCCTGATCATGCCGCAGTACGACACCCCGACGCCGACGCACTCCGCTCCGTCCGGCGCGGCGGCCACGAGCGCGCCGCCGAACCCGGCGAGGGCGCCGACCACCTCGTCGAGGTCGTCCTCGCCGCGGCGGCGCGGCGCCTCCCGGCGCTCCAGCACCGTCCCGCCGAGGCCGACCCTGGCGGCGACGAGCCGGTCCACGGCGACGTCGAAGGCCAGCACGTACGCCCGCGCGCTCTCCGCGCGGACGACCAGCGACGGCCGGCCCGCGCGGCCCGTCGCGGCGGCCGGCTCCTCCCGCACCAGCCCGGTGGCGGCCAGCTTCGCGATCAGCGTGAGGATCGTGCTCCGGTTGACGCCCATCCGCTCGGCCAGTTCGGTGCGCGACACCGCCCCGTCCCGGTGCACCTCCCGCAGCACGGCGCCGGCGTTGCGCCGCCGCGTCGGCTGCGGCACCCGCCGCGCGGGGCCGGTGACACCCGACAGGAGAGAGGACGACATGCCGTCCAAGCTACCCAAGGAGCGTCCCCGGCCCCATCGCGGAGGGATGAGAACAGGGTTGCCCGAGCGTTGGAACGAAGAGCGAGCACCGCTCCCTGACCAGGAAGGACATTGACCGATGGCCCTGAAGCGACCGTCCTTCCTGCCGTCGCTGGACGACCTCGAACGGCAGGCCGAGGCGCGCTCGGAGCACCGCGGCCGCCCCGGCTCCCAGTTCGACCACCCGACGGCGAAGAACGTCTTCGTCGCCGTCCTGATCATCACCGTGGTCGCCCACCTCGTCGGCGGCATCGTCTTCCTGCTCCTCGGCCACTGACGCGCCGCGAAAACGGGATGCGGCCGGGCGCGCCGACCCGGCATCGTGAGGGAATGCTGGTCGACCACTTCCCCGTTCTGGGGCTCCGGCTGAGAACACCGCGCCTCGAACTGCGGCTGCCGTCCCCGGAAGAACTCGGCGCGCTGGCGGACGTCGCGGCGGAGGGCGTCCACGCGCCGGACACGATGCCGTTCATGGTCCCGTGGACGGACCGGCCGCCCGCCGAGATCGCCCGGAGCGTCGTCCAGCACCACTGGGAGACGCTCGGACGTTGGACGCCCGAGAACTGGCAGCTCAACCTCAGCGTCTTCCACGCCGGCGAGATCGTCGGCCAGCAGGACCTCAGGGCCCGCGACCTCGCCGTCCTGCGCCAGGTGTACAGCGGCTCGTGGCTCGGCATGCGCCACCACGGGCGGGGGATCGGCACCGAGATGAGAGCCGCCGTCCTGCACCTGGCCTTCGCCGGGCTCGGCGCCGACGAGGCCCTGTCCAGCGCCTTCGCCGACAGCCACGCGTCCCGCGCGGTGTCGCGCAAGCTCGGCTACACCGACAACGGCATCGGACGCCAGGTCATCCGCGGTGCGGCGACCACCGAGCACCACGTGCGCCTCACCCGCGCGGCCTGGGAGAAGCACGCCGCCGTTCCCGTCACCGTCGAGGGCCTCGCCCCGTGCCTCCCCATGTTCGGAGTCTCCGACCGATGAACCGGCCGATGGACCGCACCTTCGAGGAACTGCTGGACGAGGCCGAATCGGCACCCGTCGAAGGCTGGGACTTCTCCTGGTTCGAGGGCCGCGCCACCGAGCAGCGCCCCTCCTGGGGCTACCAGCGGCTCATGAGCGAGCGCCTGGCCCGCGCCACCGCCGCGCTCGACATCGAGACGGGCGGCGGGGAGGTCCTGGCCGGTGCCGGGACCTTCCCGCCGACCATGGCCGCCACCGAGTCCTGGCCGCCGAACCTCGCCAAGGCCACCCGCCTCCTGCACCCCCGGGGCGTGGTCGTGGTCGCCGACACCGGCGTCCTGCCGTTCGCCGACGGGGCGTTCGACCTCGTCGTGAGCCGCCATCCCGCCACCGTCCGGTGGGCGGAGATCGCCCGCGTCCTCGCCCCCGGCGGGACGTACTTCGCGCAGCACGTGGGCCCCGCGAGCGTCTTCGAGCTCACGGAGTACTTCCTCGGCCCGCAGCCGGAGGCGCGCGGCGCCCGCCATCCCGACGTCGAGAGCGCCGACGCCCGCGCCGCCGGGCTCGTCATCGCCGACCTGCGCCACGAGCGCCTCCGCATGGAGTTCTCCGACATCGGCGCGGTCGTCCACTTCTTGCGCAAGGTCATCTGGATCGTCCCCGGCTTCACCGTCGCCGAGCACCGCGACCGCCTCCGCGCCCTGCACGACCGGATCCGCCGCGAGGGGCCCTTCATCGCCCACTCGTCCCGCGTCCTCATCGAGGCGCGCAAGCCCGGCTGACCCGCCCGGCGGTCTGTCGGAGGGCCGTGCGATTCTCTAATCCCGCTGGTCACGCCGAGCATGGGGGCCGCTCATGATGCACTTCCAGGACGCCGCCGCATGGGAGGCGTGGCTGGCCGCGCACCACGACTCCGAGGACGGCGTCTGGCTGAAGATCGCGAAGAAGGGCGCGCCCGTCGACTCGCTCAGGATCGGCGACGCGCTGGACGTCGCGCTGTGCCACGGCTGGATCGACAGCCAGCGCAAGGGCCTCGACGAGCACTTCTACCTGCAGCGCTACTCGCGGCGCCGCAAGGGCAGCCCGTGGTCGCGGGTCAACGTGGAGCGGGCGGAGGCCCTGATCGCGGCCGGGCGGATGCGCCCGGCGGGCCGGGCCGAGATCGACGCCGCCCGCGCGGACGGCCGCTGGACGGCGGCCTACGTCCGGCAGCGCGACGCCGCCGTCCCGCCCGACCTGGCCGCCGCGCTCGCCGCCCGCCCGGAGGCCGCCGCCCGCTTCGAGGAGTTGGGCAAGACCGACCGCTACCTGCTCATCCTCCCGCTCCTCAAGGCCCGCACCCCGGCCGGCCGCACGGCCCGCCTGAACAAGGCGATCGAGTCCCTGCTGGCCGACTGAACCTGCCGGCCGGCTGAAAAGGGTCAGGCCGACAGGCGGTACGTCGTGCCGCTGCTGCTCTGCACCCAGGCGTCGGGCAGCGCGGCGGCCAGGGCGTGCTGGGCGCGCCAGCCCGTGCAGTGCCCCGGGACGAGAAGGCTCGGCGCGAGGTCGGTCAGCGCGGCGACGGTCGGCGGGATGACCGGTTCGAAGGCCGGGCCGCCGAGATGCAGGCCGCCGACGAGCGCGTGCAGCCGGTCCACGCCGGTGAGCCGGCGCGCGTGCCGGACGATGTTGACCGCGCCCGCGTGCCCGCAGCCCGTCAGCACGACCAGGCCCCGGTCGCGGACGTGCACGACGAGCGCCTGGTCGTCGGCCACCAGCGGGTCGTGCACCCAGCCGGAGCCGGTCCACGCCTGGTGCGGCGGCGGCATGCCGCGCTCGAACTCGGTGGTGCGGTCGACCTCGCCGGTGATCAGCACGCTGCCGTCCAGCAGCAGCGACGGCTCGCGGCGCTCGATGACCTCGAAGCCCTCCCCGGCCAGGGCGCGGGGGCTCAGCGTCGGCAGTTCCTCCGGCTCGCGGCCGGGCACCGCGAGGCGCCGCCGCGTCCAGGCGAGCGGGTGCACCACCATCGGCAGCGACCGGACGCCGCGCCTGCCCGCCAGCCCGGCGAGCCCGCCCGCGTGGTCGAAATGGCCGTGGCTGAGCACGACGGCCTGGATGCCGCCGAGGTCGAGGCCGAGCCGGTCGGCGTTGGTGACCATCGCGTCCGGGGACAGGCCGGTGTCGAACAGCAGGGTGGTGGAGCGGTCGCCCCGGCGCACCGTGACCAGCGCGGAGAAGCCGTGCTCGGCGACCATCCCGGCGAAGGTCCGGCCCTCCTCGAACTGCGGAGCCGTCACCGCGCCCTTGCCGGCGCCGGCGCGCCGGGTGCGCTCGCCGTCGGTCAGCAGGGCGTCGTAGACGTTGTCCACCAGGGTGACGATCTCGACCTCGTCGACCGGCTCCAGCGCGATCGGATCGACCGCCGCGCCCGCCGCCGGACGCGGCATGGACGCCAGTGCCTCCGCCTGCCCGCCGCCTGTCTCGCACATGATCGCAAGCCTAACCGCGGCGCTCCGCCGCGCTCTCCGCGGCCGCGAAGCGCCGCCGGTAGGCGGACGGGCTGAGGCCGGTGCGGCGGCGCAGCTGGGCGCGCAGGTTGGCGGGGGTGCCGAGGCCGCTGGCGCGCGCCACCGCGTCCAGCCGGGCCTCGCCGCGCTCGATGATCCGGCAGGCCAGCTCGACGCGCTCGGCGGTGAGCCAGGCGAGCGGGGTGGTGCCGAGTTCGGCCTGGAAGCGGCGGTGCAGCGTGGCCGGGCTGACGGCCGCGCGGGCCGCCAGGGCGGGCACGGTCAGCGGCTCGTCCAGCCGCTCCCGCGCCCAGTCGAGCAGGGCCGCGAGCGAGCCGTCCGGGATGTCCGGCATCGGGCGCTCGATGAACTGCCGCTGGCCGCCGTCGCGGTGCACGGCGAACACCAGCCGGCGGCTCACCGCGTTCGCGATCTCCGCGCCGTGGTCGCGGCGGACGAGGTGCAGCCCGAGGTCGAGGGCGGCGGCGCTCCCGGCGGAGGTCAGGACGTCGCCGTCGTCGACGAACAGCACGTCCGGTTCGAGGTGGACGCGGGGGAAGCGCGCCCGGAACGTCTCGGCCCAGCGCCAGTGCATGGTCGCGCGGCGCCCGTCGAGGACGCCCGCCGCCGCCAGCGTGAACGCGCCGGTGCACAGGCCGACCAGCCGGGCGCCGCGCGCGGCGGCGGCCCGGACGGCGGCCAGGACCTCGGGCGCGGGGTCCTCGTCCGGGTCCGGACGGTTCGGCACGATCACCGTGTCCGCGCGTCCGGCGGCGGACAGGTCCGCGATGCCCGACATGGTGAACAGCCCCGCGTGCATGACGGCCTCGCCGCCCGCGGCGCACAGCGCGAAGTCGTACCAGGGGCGGTCCAGCTCGGGGCGGCGCAGGCCGAACAGCTCGGTGGCCACGCCCATCTCGAACGGGTTGGAGCCGGTGTCGACGATCATCACCACGCGGTGCGAGGATCCTTGCGGCATACGCGATTTCTAGCACTCACGGCGGGGTGCGGCGGCCCGGCAGGGTGGTGGGGTGAACAGCGAACCCATCGAACTCGCGGCGGCGCTGGCCTCCTTCAGCGACCTGTGGAGCCCGCGCATCGTCGCCAGTGTGAACGACTACGACGTCCGCGTCGCCAAGGTCGAGGGCGACCATGTCTGGCACGCCCATGACGACACCGACGAGTTCTTCCTCGTCCTCGACGGCGAACTCGCCATCGCCCTGCGCGACGCGCCCGGCGGCGGCGAACGGACGGTCACCCTTCCCAAGGGGGCGGTGTTCGTCGTCCCGCGAGGCGTGGAGCACAAGCCGTCCGCGCCCGGCGGCGCCGCGATCCTGCTGTTCGAGCCGACCGGCACCCTGAGCGTGGGCGACCGCCATGACGCCGTGCCCTCTTCGGTGGACGCCACCACGGGCCACCCGCTGACTTGATCCGGGGCTAGAGCGTCACCGTGGCCGCGATGCCGTAGTGGTCGGAGAGGGGGGCGGTGGTGCCGTCGTCGAGGCGGATCTCGTCGGTGAACACCAGACGGGGCTCCGCCTCCAGACCCGGCCTGTGGAGGAACTGGTCGATCGCCCCGATATCGGCGTACTCGGGGCGGAAGGTGGGCTCCGTGCGGCCGGCGAGGGCGTCCCGGAGGCCGGCGGCGGCCGCGAAATCCGCGAAATAGCGGGAGTCGCGGGGCACGTTGAAGTCGCCCATGGCGATCAGCGGTTCCGCCGTGTCGATCCTTTTGATCGCGGTCGCGAGCTGCTCCAGTTCGGACTGCTCCACCTTGGTATAGGCATTGGACGGGGACCAGTCCATGTCCATGTTCGCGGAAAGGTGCGTGTTCACCACCGTCAGGCAGCCGCCCGGCAGCCGTATGCGGGTGAACAGCGCGCCTTTGTTCAGCAGCCATTCCGGCCGGGCGGGGCGGGCGAGCGCGTACGGCTGGAAGTGGGTTCTGGCGATCGGCCACCGGGAGAGCGTGACCAGGCCGCCGCGGACGATCGGAAATCCCCGGGCCCGCGCCATGAACGGGAAGGACGCCGTCGCCCGGCGGAACCGTGCGAGGACCGGCGGCGATACCACTTCCTGCAGGCAGACGATGTCGTAGTCCGATTCGTCGACGAGCCGGGCCAGCGCGTCCATGCGGGCCCGGACGCGGCCCCGGAACAGCGTGTTGAAGGTGAGGACGCGGATTCGCCGCGCGTCGTCCCGCATCGCCATGCCGCCACCCTACGTCGCGGGGCGCCCGGCCGCCCGCGCTCCGGCCGCGGGGCGCTTTGTTCGAGGAAATGCGCCTTTTGCGTTATTTGTCGCTAGCCGGATGCCGCGCTGGACTATCCCATTCGCGTTGAAGCCCGTCACCCGGTGGTCCATGATGGAGGCCGCCGCACGTTTGCCCACCCGACCCCGCGACATCGAAAGTGCCCCTTGATGCACAGCGATCCCCTCCATGGCGAACAATCCTGCTCGATGCCGCGCTGTGGTCGCCCGTCGTGCTTCCATGTGCGGCTGAAGGCGGCCGCCCGGACCGAGACCGGACGCGATTCCTGCGGCGCCCATCTCGCCGAAGTCGTGCAGGAATTGGCGCTGCGCGCCCGCGAGCGGCGCAAACGGCCGGCGCGCGTCGTCGTGTACGCCACGGGAGAGCGCCGGCGGACGAAAGAGCCCGGCCCTTTCGACCGGCTCGCGCTCGGCACCATCCCGGTGTGAGCACCCGGCCGCCGCCGGCCGTTGCCGATCGTCCCCCGGCTTCCGATACTGGGCGGGCAATGCCGAACGCCGCCGGACGGAAAGAGGTCGGCATGGGATTCCAGCTTGGCTTGTTCTCCCCCAACACCGAATCGGGACTGGCGATCACGAAGGCCCCGGAAAGGTGGCACGCGACCTGGGAGAACAATCTCCGGCTCGCCCGGATCGCGGACGAGAGCGGCATCGACTTCCTGCTGCCCGTCGCCCGCTGGACCGACTGGGGCCCCGACACCGACTTCCACCGCAGCGCCCTCGACCCGCTCGTCTGGGCGTCCGGGCTCCTCGCCAGCACCAAGCGGCTGCGGGTGTTCAGCACCGTCCACACCGCGTTCCACCATCCCGTCGTCGCCGCCAAGCAGCTCGCGACCGCCGACCACCTCAGCCAGGGCCGGGTCGGGCTGAACATCGTCGCGGGCTGGCACGCGCCCGAGTACGAGATGTTCGGCCTCACGCTGCCCGACGACCACGACACCCGGTACTCGCTCGCGCAGGAGTGGTGGGACGTCGTCAAGCGCATCTGGTCGACCGACGAGCCGTTCGACCACGACGGGCGGTTCTTCAAGCTCCAGCACGTCGTGGGGCGCCCCAAGCCGTTCAACGGGCACAGCCTGCCGGTCATCAACGCGGGCTCGTCCAGGCAGGGGCGCTCGTTCGCCGCGCGCAACGCCGACCGGGCCTTCACCGTCGTCGCCGGTCCCGAGGACGGCGCGGAGATCGTGAAGGCCATCCGCGCGGAGGCCGCGTCCCACGGCCGGACGGTCGGCGTCTTCACGCTCGGGCACGTCGTCTGCCGGCCGACCAGGAGCGAGGCTGAGGACTTCCTGCGCTACTACGCCGACGAGCAGGCCGACTGGCCCGCCGTCGACGAGGTGATGCGGCTGCAGGGGCTGCACGCGCAGTCGTTCACGCCCGAGATGCTCCAGATCTACCGGGACCGGTTCGCCGCCGGCCACGGCAGCTGCCCGCTGGTCGGCGACCCCGACGACGTGGCGGACGGCATCGCGGAGTTCGCGCGTGCGGGCTTTGACGGTATCGCTCTGTCGTTCCTCAATTACGCTGATGAACTGGGCCACTTCGCCGCCGAGGTCATGCCTCGGCTGCGGGCCCGGGGTGTCCTGCCCATCGACCGTCCCGAACCGGCTCCGTCCGCCCGACCATGACTCTCACCCGACCATGACTCCGACCCGACCATGACTCTCACCGATGCCTCGCCGCCGCTGTCGGCGTACCAGCGGGTCGTCAGCGCGGACATCGACGTCCTGCACGACTCGGTCGAACCCTTCGCCGTGGGCCACGACCTCCAGGCCCGCGACCCGTGCGCCCCTCTCGACGGTGCCGTCAACGCCCTCGCCCTGGGCGCGGTCAACCTGGTCTGGGTGCGGTACGGGGGCGGCGGGGTCGTCGTCGACACGCCCCCGACGGAGGGGCACTTCGCCATGTGCGCGCCCATGGCGCCCATGGGCGTCGAGTACCGGTCCACGCACAACAACGACGTCGCGGGCGGCAGCCTGGTGCTGTCCCACGACGAGGCGATGCGGATGACGCCACATCCGACGCTGGGCTGCCTGGTCATCGCCACGAGCACCGGGCGGCTCGCCGACCACCTCGCCTGCCACCTCGGGCGCGACTACACCGCGCCGCTGCGCTTCCACCGGGCCGGCAGGCCCGCGATCGCGCCCGCCTCGATCGTGGAGCGCACCTGGCGGCACGTGTGCGACGTCCTCGACCACGCGACGGGCCGGGGCGGGCTGCACCCGCTGGCGGCGCGCACGCTGGAGGAGTCGCTGCTCACCGCCCTCCTGCTCGGCCTGCCGCACACGGCCACCGAATGCCTCGCCGAGCCGCCCGCGCGGTCACCGCACCATCTCGCCGGCACCATCCGCGAGTGGGTGGAGCACCACCACCACCGCCCCATCGGCGTCACCGACATCGCGGCGGCGGTGGGCATCAGCGTCCGCCAGCTCCAGGCGATCTGCCAGGACGAGTGGGGCCTCACCCCCACCCAGCTGTTGCGCGGGGTCAGGCTCGACCACGCGCGCGCGGCGCTCAGCGTGGCGCAGCGCGGCCCCGGCACCGTCACGGACGTCGCCAAGGCCGCCGGGTACTTCCACATGAGCCGGTTCGCCGCCCACTACAGGCAGCGCTTCGGCGAGACCCCGACGCACACCCTCAAGCGCATCGGCTGAGCCGCCCTCAGGGAGTTTCAGGACGCCGGACTTCAGGACACAGGACTGGCCGAGAGCCCCGTGCAGCCGCGCAGCCCGTTCCACCGCTTGAGCTCCGCCTTCGCCGCGGCGCCCTTCATCGGGATGGGGACGCCGCCGCTGATGAGGGCCGGGCTCCACTTGTCCTTGGTGACCTTGCCGTCCTGCACCTTCAGGAACAGCACACCGGACTTCGCCGTCTGGCCGTTGGCGGAGTAGAACACGAAGTTGCCCATGCCGTAGTGGACGTACGCGTTGTCCATGTAGCCGCCGCCCAGCGGAATGTGCGCGTGGCCCCCCACGATGATGTCGGCACCGGCCTCGACGAGCTGCTGGGCGAGTTCCTTCTGGCGCGGCAGCGGGCACGGCTGGAGTTCGGCGCCCCAATGCAGGTGGACGATGACGACGTCCGCCCCCTTGCGCGCCTCCTTCACCGCCTGCACCATCCGGGGGACGTTCTTGGCCGAGGCAAGACCGCCCTTGGTGTCGGTGGCCGTCCACGCCTGGATCAGGTTGTCGTCCAGCACCTGCGTGGCGCCGACGACGGCGAGCTTGTTGCCCTTCACCGTGACGCGGTATGGCTTGAAGGCGTCGTCCTCGTCCTTGCCGATGCCGACGACCGGGAACCCGGTCCGCTTGATGGCGGCCAGGGAGTCGCGCAGGCCGCCGTCCATGAAGTCCATGCCGTGGTTGTTGGCCATGGAGACGACGTCGACCCCGGCGGCCTTCAGCGCCTTGAACGCGGTCGCCGGGGCCCGGAAGGCGTACTGCTTGCCGGGCGCGGGCGTACCGCCGGTCGTGATGGCCGTCTCGAGGTTCAGCATGGTGAAGTCGGCGGCGCGCAGCTGCCTGGCCACCGGGCCGAGCGCCGTGGACGGGTTGCCGAGCCGGGCGCGGAGCTGCCCCTCGAAGTGGGTGTCGCCGCCGAACGCGATGATGATCGGCTCCTTCGCGGGCGCCGGGGGCTTCGTGGCCCCGCCGCCCCCCGCGGCGCCGGACGTCGCGGACGGCGGTCCCGCGCCCTCCGCCTCGGAGTCGCCCGAGCCGCCGCACGCCGCCGCCGTCATGGCCATCCCGACCAGGACCGCCGCCACGGCCGCCTTCCCCCGCCTGCTCATCGCTTCGCCTCCGTCCGGCCCAGTGGACCTGCTGGGTCGGCCAAGCATGCCACGAGCGGGCGACCAGGCCCACTAAAGGCAAACCGATCATTATCTTGAACCGGTCGTGTCTATGACGTTAGATTGAGCCGACCGCGACGCGGTCCCGCAGCCCACCTCCAGAGGGACGGCACGGCCTCGAGCCGCCTCTCACCCCCTGAAGCGGCCGGGTGGCCTCCCCCGCCCGGCCGCTTCGCCACGTCTGCCCCGAACGTCAGTCGCGCTCTTCGGGTGCCCCCTTGGCCTCGTCCAGAGCGCCGTTGAAGGCCCGGCTGACCGCCTGTAGCGCGGACGTCACCTCGCTGGGGATGACCCAGAAGGTGCTGCCCTGGCCCTCGGCCAGCTTCGGGAGGGTCTGGAGGTACTGGTAGGCGAGGAGCTTCGGGTCCGGGTCGGCCTTGTGGATCGTGTTGAAGACCTGCTCGATCGCCGCCGACTGGCCCTCGGCCTCCAGGATCGCGGCCTGCCGGGCGCCCTCCGCCTTCAGGATCGTCGACTGCCGCTCGCCCTCCGCGGTGAGGATCGCGGACGCGCGGGCGCCCTCGGCGGTGAGGATCGCGGCGCGCTTCTCCCGCTCGGCGCGCATCTGCTTCTCCATCGCGTCCTTGATGGACGGCGGCGGCTCGATCGCCTTGATCTCCACGCGGGTCACCCGGATGCCCCACTTGCCGGACGCGTCGTCCAGCACGCCGCGCAGCGCCGTGTTGATCCGGTCGCGGGACGTCAGCGTGGCCTCCAGGTCGAGGGTGCCGATGACGTTGCGGAGGGTCGTCGCGGTGAGCTGCTCGATCGCCTTGATGTAGTTCACGATCTCGTAGTCGGCGGCGCGCGGGTCGGTGACCTGGAAGAACAGCACCGTGTCGATGTGGACGACGACGTTGTCCTCGGTGATGACGGGCTGCGCCTTGAACGAGACCACCTGCTCGCGCAGGTCGAGGAGCGGCTTCACCCGGTCGACGAACGGGACGACGAAGCTGATGCCGGGTTCGAGGGTGCGGTGGTAGCGGCCGAGGCGCTCGACGTTGCGGGCGCGGGCCTGCGGGATGATCCAGACCGCCCGCATCACGGCGGTGGCCAGGACGAACACCCCGGCGAGCACGACGACGAGCAGGGCGATGGCGACATCGGTCATGGTGGCTCCTCGGCCGAGACCGGATACAGCAGGGCCGTGGCCCCTTCGATGGCGAGGACGTCGGCGGTCGCGCCGGCCGGGATGACGAGGTCGGGGTCGTAGGGGCGGGCCGTCCACTCCTCGCCGCCGATGCGGGCGCGGCCGCCGTGCCGGTTCACCTCGGTGAGCGTGTACGCCTCGCGGCCGACCAGCGCGGCGGTGCCGGAGCGCAGCGGCGGCGGCTGCCTGATGTGCCGGGTCGCGAAGGGCCGGACGAACGCGAGGCCCGCGACCGCCCCCACGCCGAACACGGCGGCCTGCGCGGCGAGCGGCAGGCCCAGCGCCCCGGTCAGCCCGGCGGCGAGCGCGGCGACGGCGAGGATGCCGAGGGCCAGCGTGAGGCTGAGCAGCTCGGCGATTCCGAGCAGCGCGGCGACCAGCAACCAGGCGACCCACGGCTCCATAGCAGCTCCCTAGCGGCTGCCGAAAGTCCTCGTATTAAAAGTAACTCTCAAAACCGTGCTTCGGCCATGCCTCGGGGGGCGGCCATGGCGCGGTATGGACGCACCGGTCATCATGGGACAACGGTCCCGTTTGACAAGGAGTGTCTCGATGGGCGACCGCACGGCGTTCCGCACCTGTCCCCTTTGCGAAGCCCTGTGCGGGCTGGAACTGACCCTGGACGACACGGGAGCGGTAACCCGCGTACGCGGCGACGTTAAGGACCCGTTCAGCAAAGGCTTCATCTGCCCCAAGGGCGCGACCCTCGGCAGCCTGGACGGTGACCCAGACCGCCTGGCGGAACCCCTCGTCAACGGCGAAGCGACCGGATGGGACGAGGCGTTCGAAGCCGTCCGGCGAGGTCTGGCCGGCGTCATCGAGCGGCACGGGCGCGACGCCGTCGCCGTCTACATCGGCAACCCGACCGCGCACTCGATCGCCGGGCCGCTGTACGTCGCCGCCATCGTGAAGGCGCTCGGCACCAGGAACCTGTTCACCGCCAGTACCGCCGACCAGATGCCGAAGCACGTCGCGTGCGGGCACATGTTCGGCGACCCCCTGGCGATCCCCGTCCCGGACCTCGACCGCACCGACCACCTGCTCATGCTGGGCGCGAACCCGCTGGAGTCGAACGGGAGCCTGGCCTCGGCCCCCGACTTCCCCGGACGGCTCAAGGCGATCCAGGCGCGCGGGGGCAAGGTCACCGTCGTCGACCCGCGCCGCACGCGGACGGCCGCGCTCGCCGACGAGCACCTGTTCATCCGCCCGGGGACGGACGCGTTCTTCCTCATGGCGCTCGTCCACACCCTGTTCGCCGAGGACCTGGTCGCGTCCCCCGAGCACCTGGCCGGACGCGTCAACGGCCTGGACGACCTGCGCGCCCTCGCCGTCGACTTCGCGCCCGAGCGCGTCACGCCCGTCACCGGCATCCCGGCGGACGTGATCCGGCGGACCGCCCGCGAGCTGGCCGGAGCCGGCCGCGCCGCCGTCTACGGCCGCATCGGGACCTGCACGCAGGCGTACGGGACGCTCAACAGCTGGCTCGTGGACGTCCTGAACGTCCTCACGGGGAACCTCGACCGGGAGGGCGGCGCGATGTTCCCGCGGCCCGCCCACATGCCCGTGTACCGGCGCAAGAAGCCGTTCACGACCGGGCGGTGGCGCAGCCGCGTCCGCGGCCTGCCCGAGGTCAACGGGGAGCTGCCGGTCGCCACGCTCGCGGACGAGCTGGAGACCCCCGGCGAGGGCCAGGTCAGGGCGCTGGTCACGATCGGCGGGAACCCGGCGCTGTCGTCCCCGAACGCCGCCCGGCTGGACCGCGCGCTCGCCGGGCTGGAGTTCATGGTCAGCGTCGACCCCTACCTGAACGAGACGACCCGGCACGCGCACGTGGTCCTGCCGCCGCCGCGCCCGGCGCAGACGCCGCACTACGACATCGCGCTGACGGGGCTCGCCGTCCGCGACTACGCCCGCTACTCGCCGCCCGTCGTCCCGCTGCCGGACGGGCGCCCCAGCGAGGCCATGCTCCTCGCGCGGCTCGCGATGGCCGCGACCGGCGCGGACGGCGACCCCGCCGCCCTCGACGAGATGATCATCACTTCGACGCTGGCGAAGGCCACCGCGCTCGCGGGCTCCCCGGTGCACGGCCGCGAGCCGGACGAGCTGCGCAAGATGCTCGACAGCGGCACGTCCACCGAGCAGCGGCTCGACATGATGCTGCGCCTCGGCCCCTATGGCGACGGGTTCGGCGCCGACCCGTCCGGCCTCACCCTCACCCGCCTGCGCACCGAGCACCCGCACGGCCTCGACTTGGGCGCCCTCAAGCCGCGCCTGGACGAGGTGCTCTGCACGACGTCCGGACGGGTCGAGCTGTGCCCGTCCACGTTCGCCGCAGACGTCGACCGGCTGCACGCGGCCCTGAGCGCCCCGCAGAACGACGGCACCGTACTGATCGGCCGCCGCCATCTGCGCTCCAACAACAGTTGGCTGCACAACGTCCCCGAACTGGTGCGCGGCTCCAACACGTGCACTCTCCAGCTCAACCCCGCTGATGCCGAACGTATAGGCGTCGCTGCGGGCGACACCGTCCGCGTCACCTCCCGCACGGGCACCGTGGAGGCCGTTGCAGAACCCACCGACACCGTCATGCCAGGCGTCGTCAGCCTCCCGCACGGATGGGGTCACGACCGCCCTGGGACGCATACCGCCGTCGCGCGCGAGCACGCGGGCGTCAACGTCAACGCCGTCACCGACGAGCAGGAGATCGACCCCCTGTCGGGCAATGCGGTGTTCAACGGCGTCCCCGTCACGCTGGAGGCGGTATCGCCCGCGCCGGTGCCCTGACCCCGTTGTTTAGCCCCTCCCGGCCGCAGGTAGGTATGACTGGCCGCAGGAGAACGCGGAAGACTAATGTCGCATCAGGCGTCTCATAGCCGCGGAGGAGGGACATGCACCGACGGGTGAACATATTCCGGCGCGGGTCCCGGCCGCAGGCGTCCCCCGGGATCGCGGACGCCACCGAGGCACTGGAGCAGGCGAGCGGATTGGACCGTACCATCCGCGTGCTGTCCACGGCCGTGCGGCGGACGCTGCGGCCCGGCCCGGCCAAGGACGCCCTGCACGGCGTCCCGCTCGGCCAGCCCGCCCATCCGCCGCTCACCGACGTGCCCGTCGGCCTGTGGGTCTCCGCCGCCGTCCTCGACCTCATGCCGGGGACGCGCCGCGCCGCGCAGGCCCTCGTCGCCGCCGGCCTCGCCGGAGCCGTCCCGACCGTGCTCACCGGCATCGCCGACTGGGGCTCGCTGCACCGCGAACAGCAGCGCGTCGGGCTCGTCCACGCCGCCGGGATGGCGACGACGAGCCTGCTGTACTCGGCGTCGCTCATCGCCCGCCACCAGGGCCGCGACGGCGCCGGCCGGGCGCTCGGCTTCGCCGGGCTGTCCACGCTCGTCGCCGGCGCCTACCTCGGCGGGCATCTGGCGTTCCGGCAGGCCGCCGGCGCCAGCCACGCCGACCAGGTCGCCCACCTCGTCCCGCTCGGCTGGCACGACCTGTGCGCCGCCGAGGAGCTCCCGGACGGCTGGCCCGTCACCCGCAGGCTCGGCTACATCCGGCTGTTCGTGCTGCGGACCGGCGACGACGTCCACGTCCTCGCCGACCGCTGCAGCCACCTCGCCGGGCCGCTCCACCAGGGCCGCATCGTCACCGACGACGAGGCCGACATCTGCGTCGTCTGCCCCTGGCACGGCAGCACGTTCCGCGTCGCGGACGGCTCGGTCGTGCACGGCCCCGCCACGGCCCGCCAGCCCGCCTTCGAGACCCGCGTCACCGAAGAGGGCATGCTCCAGGTGCGGCCCGTCTGACGCACGGCCCGCCTAGGCGGGCTCGGCGGGCTCGGTGCCGACGGGATGCTCCACCAGGGCCAGCACCCGGCTGGACATGAAGCGCGCCGTCCGGACGGGGGTGCCCGTCCGGGTGACCTCGGTGACCTCCACGACGCCGCGCCTGGTCGCGATCTCCACGCGGCGGCCGGCGCGGCTGGCCGCGACCTCGTACGTCCGCGTTCCGTCGCCCCCGGCGTCGACCACGATCTCGACCCTGTCGCCCTTCATCCGCGCGAACCTCCGGTAGTCGAACGTATATTCGAGATATACCCGAAATGCCGGCCCGCGAATCCCGGCACGGCCCCCGAAAACGCTGGTCAGGCCAGCAGCAGGTTCACGATCGCGGCCACGCCGACGGCGACGATCACGCCGCGCAGCACCAGCGGCGGGATGCGCCGGCCGACCCGCGCGCCGATCATGCCGCCGCAGGTCGAGCCCGCCGCGATCATCAGCACCGCGAGCCAGCTGACCTTCGTGTCGGCGAACAGCCACATGAGCGTGAACAGCAGCGCGGCGGTGCCGTTCACGACCGCCGACAGGACGTTCTTGCCCGCGTTGATGCGCTGCAGGTCGTCGTCCAGCATGATGCCGAGCAGGGCGATGAGGATGATGCCCTGCGCGGCGCCGAAGTAGCCGCCGTACATGCCCGCGAACAGCACGCCCGCCCACAGCACCGGGCCGCCGTGCGGATTGTGCTCGCCCTCGCGGCGCCGCATCATCCACCGCTGGAGCCGCGGCTGCACGACGACCAGGACCAGCGCGATGATGATCAGCGCGATGACGATGACGTTGAACGCCTCGGCGGGCAGGCCGAGCAGCAGCAGGCCGCCGATCACCGCGCCGAGGAAGGACGCGCTGGCCAGCCGCACCAGCCGGCTCCGCTGGCCCTTCAGCTCCTCGCGGTACCCGTAGGCGCCGGTCACGCCGCCGGGGACGAGCCCGATGTTGTTGGAGATGTTCGCCACGACGGGCGGGTAGCCGAGCGCCAGCATCGTGGGGAAGGTGATGAGGGAGCCGGACCCGACGACCGTGTTGATGCTTCCGGCGGCCACCCCGGCCGCGAAAATGGCGGCCGCGTCCAGCAGGTTCACGTGCGTCCCATCTCAGCGCTGCGAGTTCACGACGGTGCGCACATCGTAGGGACACCGGTGCCGGGCACCGTCGATCGGGGGGTGGTTCGGACGGGTTCCGCCCGATATCAGCGGAGCGAGCGGGCGTACCAGCGGCCGTTCTGGCGGTCGACCGTCAGCGGCAGCCCGAAGGTGTCCGAGAGGTGCTCGGGGGTGAACACCTCGTCCACCTTGCCCTGCGCGACGATCTGGCCGCCGCGCAGCAGCAGCGCGTGCGTGAAGCCCTCCGGGACCTCCTCCACGTGGTGCGTGACCATCGCCATCGTGGGGGCGGCCGGGTCGCCGGCCAGCGCGGCGAGGCGGGCGACGAGGTCTTCGCGGCCGCCGAGGTCGAGGCCGGCGGCGGGCTCGTCCAGCAGCAGGAGCTCGGGGTCGGGCATGAGGGCGCGGGCGATCTGCACGCGCTTGCGCTCGCCCTCCGACAGCGTGCTGAACGTCCGCCGGACCAGGTCGGCGCAGCCGAGCGCCTCCAGCAGCGCGACGGCGCGGCCGACGTCCGTCGTGTCGTACTCCTCCCGCCACCGGCCGATGATCGCGTACGAGGCGGTCAGCACCAGGTCGATGACGGTCTCACCGGCCGGGACCTTCTCCGCGACGGACGAGCTGGCGATGCCGATGCGGGGCCGCAGCTCGAACACGTCGGTGCGGCCGAGCTCCTCCTCCAGGATCTCGACACCGCCCTCAGTGGGGTGCAGCATCGCGGCGGCGACCTGGAGCAGCGTCGTCTTGCCGGCCCCGTTCGGCCCCAGGATCACCCACCGGTCGCCCTCGTCCACCGTCCAGTTGACATCGCGCAGCAGGGACGCCCCGCCGCGCCTGACCCCGACTCCGCGGAGCTGAAGCACCTCGCCGGCCATCGCGCGCCTTCGTCTCCCATCCGGTAGCCCGTGATCTCTCTCTCAGGAAAGAACCTATGCGATCCGGGCTGGCGGTGGGCCGCCGGATCCCCGGCGGAAACGGCGGCCCCACGGTGCTCCTCCGCCGCGATAGGTCCCTTACGTCCGGTGGAACCGGCGATCCGAGCGCTTATCGTGGATCGCATGCCCATTGCGAACTGTCTGGGAATGAGCCCGAACGCATGAGCGGGGCCGTCGCCACCGCGCTGGTCGCCTGGGGCAACGCCTGGCTGACGGGGCACGTCGGGCTGGACGAGGCGGTCGACGCGGTCGAGAAGAACGCCGGCCCGCAGATCCTCGGCGGCGAGCCCGCCGAGGTGACGCTGCGCCGCGGCCTCGGCGACCTGCGCGTCGGCGGGCTGTCGGCGCTGCGGCTCGCGCTGCCCGAGCCCGGCGACCCGCTCGGGCTGACCGGCCCGCCCGCGTTCAACACCGCGGCGATCGAGGCGGGCGCCGCCGTAGTCGCCGTCCTGGACGGCCGGGCGATGGGCCTGGTCCCCACCGAGGACCGGCGCGGCTCGTCCTACGTCGGCGTCCGCTGGACGCCCCACGAGGCGTCGGCGGCCCTGCCGGACGTCCCGTCCCTGGCCGAGGCCGACCGGAGCCTCACGCTAGCGATGCGGGACGCCACGGAGGCGCTGCTGACGGTGGACGACTTCGCCGGCGTCCCACCGGAGATCGCGGACGCGCTGGTCGACCTGCGCGACCCCGACCGCGGCGACCACCCGCTGGCCCCCGGCTACCCGCAGCGCGCACACCGCGTAGCCGCGCTGGCCGGCCGGCTCTCCCTAGTAGTGGACCTGGCCCGCCAGATGGACGACCGCGGCCTCAGCGCCGACCAGATGAGCCGCAGAGGCGAGGCCCTGCGCCTCCTGGACAGCGCCGTCCGCCGCGCCCTGGTGGCGGCCTGCAACAGCGCATTCGACCCAGTCCCCAGAACAGACCGCTAGCAAAAGGGACCGCCCAACCACCACAAGCCAGGAACACAAAAAGCCCCCACAAGGGGGCCGTAGGCCGAACCCCACGAGGGGGTGTAGGGGGAACCCCACAAAAGCCCATGT
This sequence comes from Actinomadura sp. NPDC049382, assembly GCF_040677125.1. Taxonomy (NCBI): domain Bacteria; kingdom Bacillati; phylum Actinomycetota; class Actinomycetes; order Streptosporangiales; family Thermomonosporaceae; genus Actinomadura; species Actinomadura sp. NPDC049382. The sequence goes on along the minus strand of NZ_JBFARO010000011.1, from coordinate 59 downwards.
CCCTGGCGAGCGCGGCGATGCGGTCCTGCGTCGGGCCGATGAACTCGGCGCCGCCCTCG